>NC_015680.1:1500000-1716818 GCF_000215995.1 Pyrococcus yayanosii CH1
TACGTTGCCCAGCTCTGGGGGTATCGGGCGGTTTTCCCACCTCTACCCGCGATAGTGCTCCTCTCTCTCCTCGCGGCCCAGCTCCCAAGGCTTTTAAAGAAGAAAGTGGAAGCCGAAGGGTGATGGGAATGCTGATAAGAATCTCCTACGGAACCGCGATAGCAATGGGCCTTATCAGGGCAAGGATGCTTGCCCGTCCGACGACCGCCTACCTAATGACTTATTTCCCGGGTCACTGTCGCAACGATTGCGCCTTCTGTCCCCAAGCGAGGTCCAGCAGGGCCAACCTCGAGAAGCTCTCGCGGGTCGTCTGGCCAGTCTTCGAGCTCGAAGAAGTCTTGGAGGTCCTCCCGAAGGGGGGCTTCTCTAGAATATGCCTCCAGACGGTAGATTACCCTGGCCTCGTTGACGACGTCCTCGAACTCCTCGAAGCTCTTCATCCACTCGGCCTTCCAGTGTCCATATCCATAACTCCGGTTTCTAAGGATGTTCTTGAAGCCTTCAGGGAGCTTGGCGTCGACCACGTAGGAATCGGGCTCGACGTCGCCAGTGAGTCCCTTTACGGAAAGATAAAGCGCTCCCTGTACTCATGGAGAGACATGTGGAAGTTTACGGAGGATGTCATCGAGGTCTTGGGAAAGGGGAAGGCTATCGTACACTTAATAGCTGGGCTTGGTGAGACGGACAGGGAGCTTTTGGCGACCATCCAAGGGGCTTACGATATGGGGGCAGAAGTGTCTCTCTTTGCTTTCACCCCGGTGAAGGGAACCGCCCTCGAGAACGGGAAGTCCCCACCACTTAGGCGGTACCGCAGGGTTCAGGTTGCCCTCCACATCATAAGGCTCGGGATTGCGAGGGCCGAAGAATTCCATTACGACGAAGAGGGCAACCTCGTCTCCTTTGGGATTTCGAAGGATGAGCTGAGGGGGGTGCTCGGCCCTTGGGTCTTTGTGACCCATGGATGTCCGGGATGCAACAGGCCTCACTACAATGAAAGACCGGGAAGGGAGCCCTATAACTATCCGGACGTTTATTGGGTCAGGATAGATTTTGAGAGAATAATTAAGGAGCTTGGTATCCTGTGACTTTTATTGGCATTAGGTTCTTACGCTAAACTTCCGAAACCCTTTTATGTTGAACAATATCAATATTAAGTTGCAAAACATTTCAGGGGGAACTTGGCATGGAGTTCAAACCCTATGTGCCGCCTGAAAAATCCCTGCCCGAATTCACAATTAAGGCTCTGGTACTGGGCCTCCTGTTGTCAGTGATCATGGGCGCAGCAAACGCCTATCTCGGTATGTACGCCGGTATGACCGTCAGCGCCAGTATCCCTGCGGCGGTTATCTCGATGGCAATTCTCCTCGCCTTCAAGGACAGGAACATCCTTGAAAACAACATGGTTCAGACTGCAGCGTCGGCCGGTGAGGCCCTTGCGGCGGGCGTGATATTCACCCTGCCTGCACTGATAGTTCTTGAGGTCTACACGGAGTTTCCCTACTATCTCGTGACGATAATTGCGGCCCTTGGTGGTTCCCTCGGTGCGCTGTTCACGGTAGTTCTGAGGAGGGCCTTCATAGTCGAGGAGAAGCTCCCCTATCCTGAAGGAACGGCCTGTGCGGAAGTTCTTATAGCAGGTGACAGGGGAGGGGCTCATGCTAAGCCGATATTCATCGGTGGCATAATAGGTGCCGCCTACAAGTTTCTTGGAAGCACAGGTCTCTGGGCTGGCACCATTGAGGCTGCAAAGATGGTTGGCAGGAGGGTCCTCTACATAGGAAGCGACCTCTCGGCGGCCCTCGTTAGCGTCGGCTACATCGTTGGTCTTAACATAGCCTTTCTGGTCTTCCTCGGCGGTGCCATAGCGTGGTTTATAGCGATTCCGATATACGCTGCCAAGATGACAGGTCTCGAGGGTAGTGCCCTCGATATCGCATGGACAATATGGAGCACGAAGATAAGGTATATGGGCGTCGGTGCGATGATCGTCGGTGGTCTGTGGAGCTTGGTCAAGCTTAGGAGCCAGATAGCGAGGGGAATAAGGTCGGGCCTTGAGGCGGCGAGGAGGAGGCAGGCTGGCGAAAGCGTTCTCAGGACAGAGGAGGACTTACCGCTGAACTACGTGCTCATGCTGATAGGCGCCTTCGTTATCCCGCTGTTCCTCTTATACCTGCACATCCTTGATTCCATCGGCATGGCGTTCGTGATGGCAATCCTGATGCTCATCCTTGGCTTCTTCGGCAGCGCGATAGCCGGCTACTTGGCCGGTATCGTCGGCTCATCCAACAACCCGGTGTCGGGAATCACAATCATGAGCCTCCTCTTCACGGCCCTCATACTTAAGGGGCTCGGCCTCAGCGGGACGGAGGGAATGGTCGCTACAATACTCGTGGCTGCCGTGGTCTGTACGGCCGCGGCCATAGCGGGCGACACCATGCAAGACCTCGCCACGGGTTATCTCGTAGGCGCAACGCCCAGGCGGCAGCAGATATTTGAGGTCCTTGGAACCTTCGCGGCTGCCCTTATCATGGCCCCTGTGCTCAACCTCCTAATCAAGGCCTACGGAATAGCGGGCACACCAACGGCCAAGGAGAATCCGCTCCCGGCTCCACAGGCGTTCCTCATGGCTAAGGTCACGGAGGGTGTCTTTATGGGAACACTTGAGTGGGCAATGGTCTACATTGGAGCAGGTATAGCAATCGTCCTCATAATACTTGACGAGTTCCTCAGGCTGAAGGGCTCGAAGTTCAGAACACCCGTCATGCCTGTCGCCGTCGGAATATATCTGCCCCTCAGCCTCGGCGTTCCGATATTCATCGGTGGCATACTTAGGTGGCTCGTGGATAGGGCCAGGGGCGGCGGCGAGAAGCCTACCGACGCCGGTGTCCTTGGAGCGGCGGGAATAATCGCCGGTGAAGCAATAATGGGCATAATCTTCGCCGCTCTGATTGTGGGCAACATGGCGCCCTCCGTCGGCTTCAGCAGCAACATCCTCGGTCTCCTCCTCCTGGCAGCCATAGCCGGCTGGCTCTATTACACGGGCAGGAAGGGCGTTGAGTGAGCTTTTTCCTCTCTTTTCTTTTGGTGATGCAGATGAAAGACTATCTGCCCTTGATCCCGGTCAGGAATCCGAAGGTCGAACTGAAGAGGGTTGAGGGGAAGTTTTGCCTCATGATTCCCATGGACTCTCCCTTCGACTTCCTCGCGAGGATGCTCCATGGAGACTACCGCCGCCTAGAGCTCGATGAGGTCGGCGCCTACGTCTGGCAGCTCTGCGACGGGAGGAGGAACGTCGAGGAGATTGGGAGGAAGCTCAGGGAGAAGTTTGGAGATGAAGTAGAGCCCCTCTACGAGAGGCTTGTAACCTTCCTCCTCCAGCTGGCCAAGAGGGGGCTGATTACATTTAAGGAACCTGAGTAATGAAGTTATGGGGGTGGGCCTCGTGGAAATTCTTGATAAGGTTGTCCGGGAGATAGAGAACCTCAAGGGGGATATGGTCAGAACACTCGTTGAGCTGATAAAGATCCCAGCCATAAGCCCGGATTACGGCTACGAGGGCGAGTACGACAAGGCTCAGAAGCTTTTGGAGATAATCAAGGACTGGCCCTTCGATAAGGTTGAAGTCTATAACGCCCCCGACGAGCGGGCAAAGAATGGCGTAAGGCCTAACATCCTGGCATACTACTACGGCGAAAACCCCGAAGGGCCGAGACTCTGGATTCTAACTCATCTAGATGTCGTTCCTCCAGGAGATATCGGCAAGTGGGAAAGTGATCCTTTCAAGCCCGTTATCAAGGATGGGAAGGTGTACGGAAGGGGGAGCGAGGATAACGGGCAGAGCATCGTCGCTTCGCTCTACGCCGTAAAGGCCATGATGAACCTCGGGATAAGGCCGAAGAGAACAGTTATCCTGGCTTTCGTTAGTGACGAGGAAACCGGGAGTAAATACGGCATTGATTGGCTAATGAAAGAGCATCCAGAGCTCTTCAAGAAGGACGACCTAGTCCTCGTTCCGGACGGCGGGAACGGGGATGGAACATTCATAGAGGTCGCGGAGAAGAGCATTCTGTGGTTCCGTGTTAAGGTAAGGGGCAAACAGGTCCATGCGAGCATGCCCAACAAAGGTTTAAACGCCCACCGCGTTGCCCTCGACTACGCCTACCACCTTGACAAGCTCCTCCACGAAAAATACGGGGACAGAGACGAGCTCTTTGAGCCAGCAGAGAGCACCTTCGAGCCGACGATGGTTAAGGGTCCTGCGGATTCCCCTAACATCGCTCCGGGTGAGCACGAGGTTGTCTTTGACTGCCGCGTCCTTCCCAAATATAGGTTATATGATATTCTAGCCGATGCCAAGAAGCTTGCCAAAGAAGTCGAGGCGAGGTACAGAAAGGAACTCGATGGAGAACTTCTACCAAAGATAGAAATCGAGGTCCTTCAGAGGCTCGATGCCCCAGCGCCAACCGATCCAGACAGCGAAATCGTAAGGCTCCTCCAGGAGGTCCTGAGGAGGCTCCGCGGAAAGGAAGCTAAGGTCGGTGGAATCGGGGGCGGAACTTTTGCGGCTTTCTTCAGAAAGCTCGGCATACCGGCAGTCGTATGGGCGACGCTCGATGAGACGGCCCATCAGCCCAACGAGTACGCCAAGATAGACAACATGGTCGAGGATGCGAAGGTTATGGCGGCCTTGGCGTTGCTTTGAGCGAAACCCTTTTCTTCCCCTCTTCCCTAATTCAACCATGCGGTCCCCCCGATGGAAGGACGGAAGACTTGGCCTGCCCATAATGGAAGCCGTTAGGCTATTTCCTGAGCTTGGTAGATACCTCGACGAGAGAGGAAGGCTTGATTTCTCAAATCGGGAGGCGCGCATCCTTTATAACAAAGCGGTGGCTAAGGCCCTCTTCGGCCTCGACATCGAGTATCATCCCCGGGGCCTTGTGACCCCTCCAATCTCGCGCTACATCTTCCTGAAGATATTCCTACGGGGTGGCGAGAAGGTTCTGGAAATCGGCACTGGCCACACGGCGATGATGGCGTTGATGGCAGAGAAGCTCTTCAACTGCATCGTTACCGCCACGGAGCTCGACGACGAGTTCTTCGCCTACGCTAAGCTCAACGTGGAAAGGAACAACGCGAAGGTGAGACTCATAAAGAGCAACGGCGGGATAATCAGGGGCGTCGTGCCTCCAGAAACCTTTGACGTAATATTCTCTGCCCCTCCCTACTATGAGAGACATGTAAGGGGCGTCCTCACGGAGAGGGAAGCCGTTGGTGGCGGGAGGTTCGGGGAAGCATTCTCCATTAAACTCTTGGAGGAAGCTGTGGACTACCTGAGGCCGGGAGGTAAGGTGGCCCTATTTCTCCCAGATAAGGGCCCGCTAATAGAGGCGGTGAAAGAGAAGGGAAAGGAGTTGGGCTATGAGATAAGGGATATCAGATTTAAGGTAGGAACGAGGTGGAGGCATGCCCTCATAGGGACTCGGGCCGTGGGCGTTTCCTCACCGCTCGGTGGAGGTGCTCTCTCTTCATCGTCCCTCGATTAGGTCCTTACAGCTCTCGCAGACCCACATCTCCCTGCCTTCATATATGACCTTAAAGAGGGCCCCGTACTGACCGCAGAACTCGCACATTCCGTAAACTTCGGTGTCCGGTGTGTACTCTTCTTCCTCATTGTTCTGAGATGCAATTGCCGAGAGGAGGTCTGTAGCGGTAACGAACCCTATGGGCTTTCCAAACTTCGTAACGAGGATCCTCCTGACGCCCTTTTCTATCATGACCTCTATGGCTTCTTGAACATCATAGTCATACTCTATCTTAACGGGGGTCTTTGTCATTATCTCCTCTACCTTGATGGCCTTCGGATCTTTGCCCTTCGCGACGACCTTGTCTAGAATGTCCCTCTCCGTAACTATCCCGAGTATCTCATCCCCCTTCATGACAACGGCGCTGCCGACTTTGTTTCTCGAGAGAACCCTCGCAACCTTGTGGACCGTGTCGTCTGGACGAACGACCACAGCTTTCCTCTTGACGATCTGCTCCACTAGTATCTTTGTCGCCATGCCTATCCCTCCGCTCAGAACGTGATGGGAGGAGTAATTTAAAAACATTTTGGGACGGCAAAGTTTAATAGCACCTCTTCTAAAGCTCCTCCCGGTGATGATGTGAGGAGAGGTCCCGTTTTCCTTGGAAGGTCCTACGTTTACTGGTGCGAGAGGTGCAACGTCCCGCTCATCCAGGAAAGATGCGACGTTCACGGGGAGGAGGGTGTCTTCAGGATAGAGGTCACACCCCCGGGGGATTTGAGGTTCGCCTTTGAGAGAGACCTAGCGTTGATTCGGAGGGTCTTCTTGGAGCACTATGGGGTCGATGTTGGGGAGCTATTTGAGGGGAAGATCGTTCTCCTGAACAAGATTCCGGGGGAAGATGATGCCTATGAAATAATCTTCGACGGCTTCATATTTGGTATCATAAAGTTCGATCCAAAGGAGCTGAGATGGAAGCCGGGACTCAAGCTTGAAGGTGCTAAGCTGCTTTGGGAGCGCTTCGGGAAGGAAATGAGAAAGTGGGTGATAATCGATGAGGGTGCTATAGAGCCCGTCAGGAACGGAGCCAACGTCCTTCCCATTGGCATCCTCGAGGCCGAGGAGAGCATAAAGGTGGGGGATGAGGTTATAATAGTTGGGGGCAACGAGGTCGTAGGTGTTGGGATAGCCAAGAAGGATTACGCCCAGCTAATGGCCGGCGAGAAGGGGACCGGAATAAAGGTTAAGAGGAAGGTCGGCGGGGGCGGGAGGTGTCTCAGCGGCAGAAGAGCTTCCATCGAAGACGTTATCAAGGCGAACCTCTCTGGAATAGAGGAGAAGGTAAAGGAAGCCAGGGAGTTCATGCGTAGGATCGCCGAGAGGTTCGGGCTTCCGGTGGCGGTGGCCTTCTCGGGCGGGAAGGATAGCCTTGCCGTTCTAGGTCTCGCTCTCGAGGAGTTTGGAAAAGGCTTCGCCGTTTTCTTCAACAACACGGGCATAGAGTTTCCAGAAACCATCGAGTACGTTGATGAGATCCGGAGGGAGCTGGAGCCGAGAGGAATAAGGTTTGTCGTGGCGGACGCGGGTGACGCCTTCTGGAGGGCACTGCACGTCTTCTCGCCGCCGGGTATGGACTACAGGTGGTGCTGCAAGGTAACGAAGCTTGGTCCCATAACGCTTGCCATAAAGGAGCACTTTCCCCAGGGCGTCCTCATGTTCGTGGGCCAGAGGAAGTACGAAAGTTTCAAGAGGTTTAAGCAGGGTCGCGTCTGGAGGAACAAATGGGTTCCCAACGAAATCGGGGCGTCACCGATATTCCACTGGAACGCCCTTGAGGTATGGCTCTACATCTTCAGCCGAGGCCTCAAGTTCAACCAGCTCTACAAGAAGGGCCTCGACAGGATAGGATGCTTCCTCTGCCCGAGCCAGTCCTTGGCCGAGATGCACAGGCTGAGGGAGGAGAAGCCCGAGCTATGGGCGAAATGGGAACGGGAACTGGAGAGGTGGAGGAGGCGCTTTAACCTTCCGAGGGAGTGGATAACCTACGGCTTCTGGAGATGGAGGAGACTTGGTGGGAGGGAGAAAAAGCTTGCTGAAGCACTTGGTCTTGACATCCCGGCGGAACGCTTCTGGGAGCCCGTGAGGGCCGAGATACGGGAGGAGGAAGGAAGATTCGTCGTCAGGTTCAACACCGTGATAAACGAGGGGCGGATACTAGAGGTCGCGCCAATCTTGGGGGAGGTCTTCGAGGGAGGGAGGCTCATAAGGGCCGGTTCCGTCGAGCTCTATCCCGGAACGAACGTTGCAATTGCCCCGACACACGAGGAGGCCGTCCGGACATATTATCTTGTGAAAAGGGCCTACGAGTGCGTTGGGTGTGGTGTGTGCGTCGGGAAGTGCCCTACAGGGGCCATAGGGATAGATCCTAGGCGTAAAAAGATACTCGTGGATCCGGGGCTTTGCACCCACTGCGGGGAGTGTATGGAGGTTTGCCCGCTCCTCAAGATAAAGAACCCTGAGGAGGGGAGCCAACTCTAAGCTTCCAAAAAATCTACCTATTTTTTGTCAAATTGTTAAAATAATGCCAATTCTAATGTCTAAATTTGACCAAAAATCAAAATTTTTTGCACAAATGGCATAAACATCTTCCGCGTAAGGGAAATTCGGTGATCATGGTGAACGCAGTCCGGTTGATATCCAGGGATGTGGCCCAACCAATAGACATCCAGACGAGGGTGCTCCATTACATGACGGCCTTTTTCCTTGAGCGGGGTTTCAGATGGCTCCTCCCAGTCATGCTGAGCCCCATAACGGACCCCCTGTGGCCTGACCCTGCGGGGGAGGGAATAGAGCCCCTCGAGGTCACCGTTTACGGGGTAAGGATGCGCCTGATGCATAGCATGATACTTCACAAGCAGCTTGCTATCGCCATGGGCCTCAAGAGGTTCTTCGTCCTCTCTCCAAACGTGAGAATAGAGGGTCGCTCGAAGGACGATGGGAGACACGCCTATGAGTTCACTCAGCTCGACTTCGAGATTGAGGGGGCGAGCATGAAGGACATCATGCGGCTTGTCGAAGAGCTCGTATCAGGTCTCTTCAGGGAGGCTGAGGAATGGACTGGCAGGGAGCTACCGAGGGCGAAGCGGTTTGAGATATTTGAATACGAGGAGATCCTCGAGGAGTTTGGAAGCGAAGAGGAGGCCAGCAAAGCTATGGAGGAACCCTTCTGGATCGTGAACATACCGAGGGAGTTCTACGACAGGGAAGTAAATGGATACTGGAGGAACTATGACCTATACCTTCCCGGCGGCTACGGGGAGGTGATGAGCGGCGGTGAGAGGGAGTGGGAGTACGGGAAGATCATCAGGAAGATTAGGGATGCTGGGCTCAGCGAGGAGGCCTTTAGGCCGTACCTAGAGATAGCGAGGGCTGGAAAGCTGAGACCGAGTGCAGGAGCCGGTATAGGCGTTGAGAGGCTCGTCCGCTTTATAGTCGGGGCGAAGCACATCGCCGAAGTTCAACCCTTCCCTCGAGTGCCTGGAATACCAGCCGTCATTTGAGGAAAGGCTTAAAAGGACTTTTTCTCAACCTTTCGGAAGGGAAGTCATGAGGGCGTTCCCGGCTTATCTTGCAAGCTGGCAGGACATAGAGGAATGGGCCAAGGCTGGAGCCTGGAAGGTTCTCGAAAGCGGTTGGATGCCGGACGTTATAGTGGGCCTCGCGAGGGGCGGCTGGATTGCAGCAAGGCTCTACTGCGACTATCTCGGCGTCAAGGACCTCGTGAGCATAAAGGTCGAGCACTGGGGAGTAACGGCCACGCCGGACGGCAGAGCGAGGCTTAAATACGGTGCCCAGTACGACTTCGAGGGGAAAAGGGTCCTCGTCGTCGATGACATCACGGACACGGGCGAGAGCTTGAGCCTCGCGTACGAATATGTAAAAACCAGAAATCCGGGGGAGATAAGAACGGCGACGCTCCTTAACATAAAGGGCTCCAAGTTTGTCCCCGACTACTACGCGAAGGACATTGAATGGGCCTGGATAATCTTCCCATGGAACTTCGTCGAGGACATGATAAATCTCACCAGTAATCTCTTTGAGGAGAAGGAGAAGCTCACCACCGACGAGATAATAGCTCTCTTCAAGGAGCTCCATGGTATCGAGGTTCCGAGGGAGAGGCTCGAGGAAGCCCTCAAGATGGCAGAGAAGAGGAACATTTTTAAGTTCAAGGACGGTTTCTGGGTCAAGGTGTAGCTCGTGGACAAGAAGAAAGCCGTCGAGGAAATAAAGTCTCATAGCAACTATTCCCGCACAATCTATGAGATGCACGAAGATGCCATAAACGAGACCCTCGACAGCTATGAGGCCCTTAAGGAGAGCTACCTCGACGACCATCCGAGGGCTCGTTTAATTAGAATAGTCTTTAGCGATGACAACGGCCTGCCCCTTGCAATGGAGTTCAATAGGAAAGATGACAGCTTCAAGGGCTTCACGATAGCCATTGGCAAGCCTTACGTTAGGCGGGATGATATCTAAAAAGGCCAAAAATTGGGAATCATGTGAAGAATTGGAAAAATTATTCAGACCTCTCACAGAGCTCGAGGAGAACTCCCGTAACGCTCTTCGGGTGCACGAAGGCTATCTTGGCGCCCCCTGCCCCTATCCTTGGTTTTTCATCTATGAGTCTGTACCCCTTCCTCTTCAGCTCCTCAAGCTTAGCCTCTATGTCCTCGACCCCGATGGCTAAGTGGTGGATACCCTCACCACGCTTCTCTATGAACTTTGCTATGGGGGAGTCCTCGCTCGTTGCCTCAAGGAGCTCTATTCTGCTCTCTCCAACCCTTATGACGGCCACCCTGACCTTCTGGTCGGGGACTTCCTCGACTTCCTCAACCTTGAAACCAAGACCCTCCCAAACCTTTATGGATTCATCCAAATTCTTGACGGCTATACCAACGTGGTCAATCTTCTTGAACATTCATACCACCTCCAAAAGGGTTCTCGTGATAAGATCCGCTGCCGAGTAAGGATCGGTTTCCCTCCTAACGACACTCTCAACGACCTTGGAGAGTTCTCCCCTCTTAATTGCGTCCTCAACCCTTCTCGCGATCCACCCCGAGACTATAGTCTTTATCTCCTCCTCGGCTCTGAGTCTCCTTTTCTCCTCTATTTTCCCGGACGTCTTCATGAACTCCATATGCCTTTTAATGGCCTCCCAGAGCTCTCCTATACCCTTCCCTGTCGTCGCTACCGTCTCGACGATGGGGGGCCTCCAGCCTCTTTCCCTCCATTTGTCGGCCTCCAGGTCGAGAGTTAGCTCGAGCTCAAAAATTGTTGCTTCAGTCCCCTCCCTGTCGGCCTTGTTGACGACGAATATGTCTGCTATCTCCATGAGGCCGGCTTTTATGGCCTGCACATCATCGCCAAGACCCGGAACGGTTACGAGGACAACGGTGTCGGCCGTCTTGACGATATCGACCTCGATCTGGCCAACACCAACGGTCTCCACGAATATGACATCGCATCCGTAGGCGTCAAGCACCTTTATGGCGTCTCCCGTGGCCTTGGCTAGGCCCCCTAGGGAGCCGCGAGTGGCCATGCTCCTTATGAAGACTCCTGGATCGGTGGAGTGCCTCTGCATCCTTATCCTGTCCCCGAGCAGGGCCCCGCCCGTAAAGGGGGATGTCGGATCAACGGCTATGACCCCGACGACTAGGCCTTCCTTTCTGGCCTCCTTGATGAGCTTGTCGAGAAGCGTTGACTTTCCGGCGCCCGGAGGGCCCGTCACGCCCACTATGTAGGCATTGCCGGTCATCGGGTATATCTTCCTGATTATCTCCTTCGCCTTCTCCTCGTCGTTCTCGACAAGGGTTATAAGCCGGGCAACGGCTCTTTTGTCCCCTTTCTTCATCCGCTCTATGAGGTCGTCTATCATGCCGAACCCCTGGAGGAATTATCCAGACCTAATATAAAGGTTAGGCTCCTCTAAACTTCTTGAGCTTCGGGACGTTTTCGTCTATGAAGCTGATTATCTTTTCAAGCGGGGTTCCCGGGCCGAAGACCTCGGCGACTCCCATCTTCTTAAGCTCTTCAGCATCATCAGGCGGGATTATACCTCCGGCCACAACTAGAATGTCTTTGTTGGGCTTCAAGCCCTTTTCCTCCAGGAGCTTCAGTATCTTCGGGATGAGAACCATGTGGGCCCCTGAGAGTATGCTTATGCCGAGGACGTCTGCGTCCTCTTGTACTACGGCCTCCGCTATCTGCTCGGGCGTCTGCCGTATTCCCGTGTATATAACTTCAAAACCCGCATCGCGTAAGGCCCTCGCCACGACCTTTGCTCCCCTGTCGTGACCGTCAAGCCCGGGCTTGGCGATGAGAACCCTAACATTCGACCTCTCGACCATGAGCACCACCAAAATTTTGTTCACTAAAAATAGTATTTAAACGTTGCCAAACGTCAAGAATTTGGATAATTTATCCTTGGAAAAGGGCTAAAAGGCAGCCCCTTGAATCGGCCTTCATGAAGGTCTATCACCTTTTCAGCGGAGGCAAGGATTCGTCGCTGGCAGCTTGGATACTAAGTCGGCTTGGCTACGAAGTTAAGCTTGTGACCGTGACCTTCGGTGTTCTTGATGCGTGGAAGTATGCGAGAGAGACCGCGGAGAGTCTCGGCTTTGATCATGAGGTCATGGAACTCCCCAGAGGAATGCTCGAAAGGGCCGCCGCCATGTGCATCGAGGATGGCAGGCCGGGAAGAGCAATCCAGTTCCTCCATGAAAGGGCTCTAGAAACTCTGGCCGCCAGAAGGGGTGTAGAGAGAATCAGCGACGGCACGAGAAGAGATGATAGAGTTCCCTTCCTCGATCTGCCGAAAGCCCGCTCCCTCGAAGATAGATTCAACGTCGCCTACATAAGGCCCCTCCTCGGTCTCGGCCACAGGACGATAAGGGAGCTCGTTGAGAAATTATTCCTCGTTGAGATCCGGGAAAGCGAAGAGATTAAAAAGTCGGACTACGAGGTCGAACTCAGACACATCCTCAGGGAGCTTGGTCATGATCCAGCCCGGATATTTCCCAAGCGGCACTTGCAGTCGAGGGTGCTGGGATGGAGATGATGACCTCGGCAGGTTGCTGAGCGGTGATGACGATCTTGAGTGCTGATTAACGCACGAAGATTGCCAGCCTCCTTATCTTTATCTGAACGTTGTACTCCCTTGAAACTTCCCTTATGAGCCTTGTGATGATGTCCGTAGCATTCCTCTTTACTTCTTCACCCGAGACTCCTGAGAACACACCGAACAGCCCCTCCTCCTCAAGCTTCGCGAGGCTGACCTCTATCGAGACCTCCACAGCTGAGCCCTGTACATCCCACTTAAGCTTGACCCATCTGAGGGTTGCCCTAGGAATAGCTCTCAGGGCGTCCTGCATCTTTCTCCTAAGGACCTCTATGGCGGGTTCAACACGGCTCTTAAGCAGAATTTCCTCGCTTTCCTTTTTCTTGTCCTCCATCAGATAGGCGAGCTCATCTACTCCGGCCTCTTTCAGCAATTTTTCCACTTCCCTCTCAAGCTCCGCTTTCTTCTTGAGAACCTCTGAAACTTTGGAGGATACCTCTTCCTCTGCTGGTTTTTCGGCTCTCACGACTACCTTATTAACCCAGACGTACTTGTTGAGAATCTTGCTGAGCTCAGAGGCGTGCTTCTTTGCCAGAGAGGTTACGTAGGACTTAAGTTTGGCTTCGTCCATGTTAGGAGCTGTTCCCTCCAGGTAAACGTTTATCTCGTGCTCCCTGACACCCCCATAGACCTCTATTTCAAGCCTCTTCACCCGTATTCCGCTGTTTTCTATGTCCTTAAGAAGAGTCCTCGCAAACCCTGTAAAGTACGTCTTGAACTCGGGATCAACTGTCAGGAAGAGGTTGGGCCCCAGCTGTGTCGTCGGCGGCTTCTTGAGCCTCCATAGTTCCATGTCCTCCCTCTCTCTAGTTTCCATGGCCTCCACGCGCTCCCCAGCTATTACCTCGACCTTAAGGCTCTTCACGAGAGGCTTTAAGCCGGAAATCCTGCCTATCTTGGGCACGTGCTTGTTGAGTATGAACATGGCCTTTCTCTTTGTTATCTCAGCCTTCTTCTCATCCTCAATTATAATGCCAAAGGTTCCCGTTATATTCACGATACCCGTCCCTATCTCGCCCCTCATCTCGACTCGCTCAACTTTAGCTTCAAGGTCCTCTATCTCCCCCTTTGTGAGCCTGATGTATTCCTTGAAGGCTTCCTCAATCTTGGGTTTCAGGGATTCATCTCCCGTAACCTCTATTATGACCTCGCCCCGTGGAACCGGCTTGGGTTTAGGTTTTGTGGCTTTTCTCTGCCTCTCCTGCTTCCTTCTCTCTTCCTCTTCCGCAGCCCTCTCAGCTTCCGCCCTCTCTATGGCGGTATTTATCTTCTCCTTGGCTTCCCCGCCGAAGAGGTCCTGAAGAGGTACAGCGTGCGTCTTAGAGTATAGGCTCAAGTTCTCGGCGAGGGTTAGCTTGAAGGACAGGTCGTCGAGAGGGTAAACGTCTATAATGAGTGGGTTGTTTACAACCTCCGCGAGCTTTCTGAGAGCTTCGTCTCCCTCAATCCGTCTATTTTCATCTACGAGCTCACACTCGGTGGCGAGAGCTCTCGATGAGTCTATGAGAAGCTCGAAGTAATATCTGCCTTTTTCATCCTTGGCGAAAACCCTCACGTAGGCTCCTCTGGCCTCAGAACTCTTCAGTACATCAAGAATTGCTTTCAACGCTTCCACTCCCGAGAGGCATACGAAATTCTCAAGCACTGGTTTAGCGTTCGTTAACTTCATTACCATCACCATTACCTATATATAGCTGACAAGTTACATTCGGAGAGGAGCGATGTTAAGCCACAGATAGATACATGTGGGCCAATATTTAAACATTATTGATGGGTGAAGGGCATGAGGGTGCTCGTACTCGGTGGCGGAGTGCTAGGAAGGGCAATTGCCGAGGCCCTTACGGGAGAGTTCGACGTCACTGTAATCGAAAGGGATGAGATAAGGGCCCAGGCACTCGCCGAGAGTGGTCTCCAGGTTGTTCAGGGCGATTTCTCATACACGGCAACCCTCCTAAAGGCTCACGTGGAGAGGGCAGATCTCGTGATAATCACGACGATGGATGTCAAAACAATAGCTAAAACCGTGCACGTGGTCAGGACAAACAACAAAAGTGTTCCGATCCTCGTGATACTGCCTGAGGACATCTCCGCCGAGGACGTGGAGAACATTCTCAGGGAGGAGTATGAGAGCGACTCCAAGATTGATTACGTGATAAACCCGCGGAGTGCTATAGTTAGATCTGTCCTTGAGACCGTGGAAAAGGTTGGGGAGAGAAAGAACTCCTTCAAGCTACTTGAGAAGCTCAATGAGATAAAGGAGAGGGGCGACACCCTCCTGATAGTCATGCATGACAATCCCGACCCGGACAGCATGGCGAGCGCTTCCGCCCTCGCAACAATAGCCCAGACGGTTGGTCTGAGGCCTATGATAGTTTACGGCGGGGAGATAACCCATCATCAGAACAGGGCTATGGTTAACGTCCTCGGCATGGATTTCAGGAAAGTTTCGAGGGGAAGCTACGAGATAAAGAGGCACCCGGCGATAGCCATTGTGGATGCTCAACCCAATGGTAACATAACGATTCTGGATGAGGATGACCTGAGGAAGGTCCAAATAATTATAGACCATCACCAGATGCTCCAGAATCTCAGGGAGAGGCTTCCCGAGGGTTGCCTGATTGACATAAGACCCGACGTGAACGCAACCTCATCCATAATGGTGGAGTACCTGAGATCCCTCGAGATACCCGTGACCGAAAACCTCGCGACCGCCCTCTTCTATGGCATGTATGTGGACACAAAGAAGTTCTCGAAGCTGAGTCGTGTGGACCTTAAGGCGATTGAGTTTCTGGCCGGAAATGTTGACTACGACCTCCTCAACAAGATCGAATTCCCCGACATCTCCACCGAAACAGCGGAGATACTGGCGAGGGCTATAATGAACAGGAGGATATACAAGAACGTCGTCATAAGCAATGTGGGCTTCATAACCAACAGAGATGCGATAGCAGAGGCTGCAGACTTCTTGCTCCGCCTCGAGGGTATAACGACCGTCCTAGTCTTCGGCATAGTTGACGACAGGATAGAGATATCGGCGAGAACGAGGGACGTGAGGGTTAACATAGGAAAGGTTCTCAAGGAGGCCTTTGGCGACATAGGGAGCGGGGGAGGGCATGCTCAGGCTGGTGGGGCCCGCATAAATCTTGGTATATTCAAGTTAGCTAAGGACAAGGTCTCCTTGCTGAGGCTTGTGGAGGAGGCCATAACGGAGAAGTTTCTTGAAGCCCTCGGGATGAGGGAGGGCGCCTGAGTGAGGATACTCCTTGTTACGGGGAGGCTGGCCGAGCCGCTCGTTAGGAAGTATGGAAAGGGATGCGACGTTTTCGTAACACCTGTTAGCGTTGCAGCCTTCTTGACTCCTCGCATGATAGCGGACTATCTTGAGAGGGCGGGAATCAGGGACTACGACATGATACTCATTCCTGGCCTCGTCAGGGGTTCTGCGGAAGAAGTCGAGGAGCGGATAGGAGTTCCGACCTTCAAGGGACCGAGGAACGCCGTTGACTTGCCTGCCGTTTTAAATGCAGTCCGAAAGGGCTTCAAGCTTAGCAAGACTGTCCCCGCTGACGACCTCTTTTCCTTTGACGCCCTCAGGCGGGTTGAGGACATAAGGAACAGGACGAGAAACAGGAAATACATCGAGGAGGCCCTCAAGAGGCCCGGGAACTTTCTCGTGGGAGGCCTTCCCGTGGGTCTCGACTTCCCCCAGAGGATTCTCGCTGAGATCGTTGACGCCCCCAGGCTAGGCGTTGAAGGTGCCGTGGAGAGAGCCATCTACTATCTCAGGGAGGGAGCTGACATCATAGATGTCGGCATGGTGGCAGGCGAGGAGAACGTTGACTTCGTTGAAGAGGTCCCTGAGATAAGGGAGGCCCTTAGGGAGAGGGGTTATAAGCCGCCCATAAGCGTCGATTCCCTGAACGAAAGGGAGCTTGAAGTTGCGATCGACGTAGCTGATTTGCTCCTTAGCATAGACTACGGGAACGTTGAGACCCTCGTTACGGAGAAGCCGGTCGTTCTCATACCAACGAACCAGAGGGAGGGCCTGTTCCCGGAGGGGCCCGAGGAGAGGGTGAGGCTTCTGGAGGGTCTGAAGAAGAAGGCCCTCGACCTCGGTTATAAGCGGGTCATCGCCGACCCAATCCTTGAACATCACCCGCACTTAGCCCGCTCCATCGCCACCTTCCACCTTTACAGGGCCCGTAACCCAAGGGACATCATGCTGGCCGGCGTCGGCAACGTCACGGAGATGACGGACGCGGACAGTCCGGGTATAAACGCCCTTCTCGCGGGAATAGCCTCTGAGCTCGGAATATCTCTCCTCCTCACAACAGAGGTCAGCCCAAAATGTAGGGGAAGCGTAAGGGAGCTGAAGAGGGCCATTGACATGACGCTTTTAGGTTCCCTGAAGGACGTGGGTCTGAACCTCCTGATACTTAAGGACAAGCGGTCCGTCAACCTTACGTTCGATCCAGCAGAGAATATCGTGGAGGCGGAGAAGAGAGAGGTTGAGCTAGAGCCGGTGTACTTCCGGATATACATTAGGGAGGGTAAGATTTGGGTAAACGCCTACCGAGGCACGTCCTTAATTCTAACGGTAGTTGGCAACGACCCTGCCGCCATAATGGATACCCTGCTCGACAACTTCAACATCTCTCCCCGTCATGCCTTCTATCTGGGCAGGGAGCTTGAGAAAGCCTACACCGCCCTTAGGCTCGGAAAGGATTACGTCCAGGAGGCCGAGATCTTTCCCGACTTTTACACGCCGGAACTGTGAGGTCCCTCCTTTCTCCTAAGTAAGCCCTTTCGGGCGTTCTTTCCTTCGAAACGTTTATAACCCCTTCCGAGAAGATGGCCTGAGGGTGAGGATTATGCAGCCTAGGCGTAAGAAGAAAATGGAGGAGTTCGAGGAGGAGCCCCTCGTCGAGGAGGAAGAGGAGTGGCTTGAGGAGGATTGGGAAGAGGAGGAGTGGTACGAGGAGGAGTTTGAGGAGGGCTGGGAAGAGGAGGAAGAGTGGGAGGAAGAGGATGAGTGGTGAGCTAAGAGTTAGGAGGCTCTCCGCCTGGGAGTTTGACTTACTTTTGAAGGAGGCCGAAAAGCACGGGGAGCTTGTCCATGATTTCTTTGCTCTCGTCGAAGGAAGGTTTCGGGACGTTTATGCCGTCAATGAGGAGGTCTGGAGAAGAGTCGAGGCTCTTGGAATGAGGCCCTACGCTTTTGGAACCTTCGTCGGAACGATAAAGGTTGATGAGAGTCTCGTCGAAAAGTTTTATCCTAACATTGAGTTCTTCTACTTTGTTGATGTGCAGAAGAACTATGCCGTTCTTGGTCCGAAGGCTGCCTTTCTCTTCACGACGGGAAAGGACGTTCCAAGGAGGGGTGTCAGAAAGCTCGTATGGAGGGGAAGCAAGCGACTCGTGATCTTTGACGGGCAGGGTAACATAATAGGCCTTGGCCTCGTGGATCCTAAGGACGAGGAGAGGTTCATAAAAAACATGGGGGACGTGGGTGAGTTCCTAAGAAGAAAAAGGAGAGAATAAGTTACTTGTTTCCCTCTTGCTTGACGGGATAGGGTATGAACTCCACGGTTCCCCTCTGCTTCACTGGCTGCTTGTAAAGCTCCATCAGAGCGTAGACCTCCTCGGGGACATCTGTCTCGACATGGAGGCCGAGCTTTTTGGCTTCCTCCACTGTTATTGGATAATCGTGGGTCCAACGACCCTCTGTGAGTATCTGGGCGAGCTCCCTGGCTTTCTCGTCTCCATATTTGTCCTTCAGGAGCTCATATACAAAGTCTCTGACCTGCCTGACGGCCTTCTCCGCGACATCTGCCAGTATGAGTGTCTCATCGTCTACCTTGTCAACGCCCTTCTTCTCGACAGCCCTTAGTATGCTCGGCGCTGGGTACTGGCCCAGCTGAGGGTCAACGGGACCGAGAACGGCGTGGGGATCCATTATTATCTTGTCTGCCGCGAGTGCAATCAGCGTGCCACCGCTCATGGCGTAATGGGGTATTATCACCCTCGTCTCAGCCGGATGGTCCTTCAGAGCTTTGGCTATCTGGGCCGCCGCAAGGACCAGGCCGCCGGGTGTGTGGATAATAAGGTCTATTGGTTTGTCCTTTGGTGCCATCCTTATAGCCCTCAAAACCTCCTCGCTGTCCTCTATGCTTATGAACCTGTAAACGGGGATGCCAAAGAGACCTATGCTCTCCTGTCTGTGGATGAGGGTTATCACGGTGGAGTTCCTCTTCCTTGCAAGCCTTTCAAGTATCTTGGCTCTCGCGAACTGCAGTTGGCGATACTGCATCTGGGGCCAGAGGAGGAGGTATAGGAAGAGGAACCACCAGATGAGTGACCCTAAAAAGCCGCCGAGGGTGTCCATCGTAGGCACCGGATTTAAGCTTGAGGTGGAAGCCTTAATAACGTTTCGTTTTACCAAATGGGAGGGGGAGGCTTGTCATGTATAAAATCCTCGAATTCGGCCATAACGAGTATTTCGGTCGTGTCGCGAAGGTCGAATTCTCTTTTCCTAAGAGGGGGGGCTACGCATATTTAGTGGGGAGCTTCAATGCCTTCAACGAGGGCAGCTTTCGGATGAGGGAGAAGGGGGACCGGTGGCACATTGTTATAGACCTACCTGAGGCCATCTGGTATTACGGCTTTTCCCTCGACGGGAAATACACGCCGGATATCGAGAACCCCGAAAGAACCCTTTACCGCCGGCTTTCATACAAGTTCGAGAGAGAGGTTAGCATCGCGAGGATATGGGCTGGGGATGAGTTCTACCACGAGCCTTCTCTACTCTACATCTACTCTTTTGCCGACAGAACCCACGTTCTGTTTAGGGCCGTCAGGGGAAGGGCCCTCCGCGTCATCTTGGTTACGGATGAGAGCGTAGGGATGAGAAAGAAGGCGAGCGACGAACTCTTCGACTACTTTGAGGCCATTCTTCCGAGGGTAAAGGAGCTGAGCTACACCTTTGAGATAGAAACTGAGGAAGGGAGTGTCGAATACGGCGACTTTACGGCCACGCCGAAGGAGCTTTCAACCCCGAAATGGATATTCAGCAGGGTCTTCTACCAGATAATGCCCGACAGGTTCGAACGAGAAAGCAATGAGGAGAAGGTTGGAGGCGATCCAAAGATTTACGGCGGGAACTTGCCGGGAATTTTGAAAAGGCTCGACTATATCGAAGGGCTCCGGGTGAACGCCCTCTACTTGACACCCATCTTCGAGTCTATAACCTACCACGGCTACGACGTCATCGACTACTTCAACGTCGCCAAGAGGTTGGGGGGCAATGCCGCGTTTGAGAAGCTTGTAAGGGAGCTGAAGAGGAGGGACATCAAGCTAATTCTCGATGGCGTCTTCCACCATACAAGCTTTTTCCATCCCCACTTCCAGGACGTCGTGAGAAAAGGTGTGGAAAGTGTATATCGGGATTTCTATCGCATAACAGGCTTCCCCGTCGTATCGCAGGAGTTTTTGGAGATACTAAACTCGGAAGAGCCCTGGGAAGAGAAGTTCAAGAGGTTGAAGAATCTTGACTGGAACTACGAGAGCTTCTTTTCGGTTTGGCTTATGCCTCGCTTGAACCACGATGACCCTAGGGTCAGGAAGTTCATAGCTAAGGTCATGAATTATTGGCTTGAGAAGGGTATCGACGGCTGGCGTTTGGACGTTGCCCACGGCATTCCACCCGACTTATGGCGAGAAATTAGGAAGGAGATGCCGGAAGATGCCTATCTCGTTGGGGAGGTTATGGACGACGCCAGGATGTGGCTTTTCGATAAGTTCCATGGGACGATGAATTATCCACTCTACGAGGCAATTCTACGGTTCTTTGTTACGGGTGAAATAACCGCCGAAGAGTTCCTTAACTATCTCGAGCTCCTCAGCACATATTACGGGCCCGCGGAATACATGATGTACAACTTCCTGGACAACCACGACGTGGAGCGCTTCCTAGACCTCGTCGGAGACAGGAAGAGGTATCTCTGCGCGCTGGCCTTCCTCATGACATACAAGGGGATTCCATCTATTTTCTATGGTGACGAGATAGGATTGAGTGGTATGGAAGGGAAAGGATTGGAGGTCTCAAGAACACCCATGAGGTGGGAGGGGAATCAATGGGACACCGAGATACTGAAAGTCACGAAGGCATTGATACGGCTGAGGAGGAATAGCAGGGCCCTCCAACTGGGCTTTTTTAGACCGTTGAAGTTCAAGGGGAGGCTCCTTGTTTACGAAAGAATTTATGAGAAGGAGCATGTCCTGGTAGCCATTAACTGCTCGTCGAGAGTCGAGAGTGTTTTAATACCGGAAAAGTACCGCCCCATAGTTGGAAAGACATCCATCGAGCTGGCTCCTTGGTCGTTTATCGTAGTTTTCTCCAGGTTCAACGACGTCCAACTCTTGTCATGGCCTTGAGATTCTCGTCCATTCATGCAACCCCGTACAGGGGAGCACAAGGTATATATACCCTAGGCATATATCACCCTCGATGATATTTCACTGAGAGGTTGATGGGGGTAAGACCATGGGGAAAGTCCTGTACACCCTGGTTTTGGTGGGAGTTTTGATATTTGGAGTCGTGGCAAGCGGCTGTATAGGCGGGGGCACTGAAACCACCAGCCCAACGACCCCTACCACCGAGACCCCAACGGAAACCACACCTCAGACTGAGTGTGGTAGTGGGAAGATAGTGATATGGCACGCCATGCAACCGAATGAGCTCCAGGTCTTCCAGAGCCTTGCCGAGGAGTATATGGCCATGTGTCCAGAGGTTGAGATAGTCTTCGAGCAGAAGCCGGACCTCGAGGGGGCCCTTAAGACTGCCATTCCAGCCGGTCAGGGTCCGGACCTGTTCATATGGGCCCATGACTGGATCGGGAAGTTCGCTGACGCTGGTCTCCTTGAGCCTGTTGACGAGTACGTCACCGAGGACCTGCTGAACAAGTTCGCCCCAATGGGTCAGGAGGCTATGGAGTACAAGGGGCACTACTATGCCCTGCCCTTCGCGGCCGAGACCGTCGCGATAATCTACAACAAGGCCATGATAAGCGAACCTCCGAAGACCTTTGATGAAATGAAGGCGATAATGGAGCAGTACTACGACCCGAGCAACGAGAAGTACGGCATAGCCTACCCGGTCAACGCATACTTCATCTCCGCATGGGCCCAGGCCTTTGGCGGTTATTACTTCGACGACAAGACTGAGATGCCAGGTCTCGACAAGCCTGAAACCATAGAGGGCTTTGAGTTCTTCTTCGAGAACATCTGGCCTTACATGGCCCCGACCGCTGACTACAACACCCAGCAGAGCATCTTCCTTGAAGGTAGGGCCCCAATGATGGTCAACGGTCCGTGGAGCATTGGAAGCGTCAAGGACGCAGGAATTGACTTTGGCGTCGCCCCACTCCCGCCGATAATCAAGGATGGCAAAGAGTACTGGCCGAGGCCTTACGGTGGCGTGAAGCTCATCTACTTCGCGGCTGGAATAAAGAACAAGGATGCCGCGTGGAAGTTCGCCAAGTGGTTCACAACGAGCCCCGAGGTCATAAAGACCCTTGCCCTTGAGCTTGGCTATATTCCAGTACTCACCGAGGTCCTCAATGACCCGGACATACAGAAGGATCCCGTTATCTACGGCTTCGGTCAGGCCGTCCAGCACGCTTATCTGATGCCTAAGAGCCCGAAGATGGGCGCCGTCTGGGGCGGCGTTGAGAATGCTATCAATGAGATCCTCCAGGACCCGGCCACCGCTGACATCCCGGCGATACTCCAGAAGTATCAGCAGGAGATTCTCAAGAACATTCAAGGATGACGGCTTTACTTTTTTCTTTTCCTTGGAGGGAGAGGGGAATGAAAAAGACCACTATCGCGGCCCTCGTCCTTATATTCCCCGGGATTGCAGCGTTCCTCTTCTTCAACCTATGGCCGATAATTTACTCTATATACCTGGCCTTTACTAACGCTCAGTTGGGCAACTTTCCCGTTCAGGCGCCAACCGCTGAGCCTCTTAAGTTCGTCGGCCTTGAGAACTTCAAGTGGATACTAAGCGATGAGAAGTTCCGGAATGCCTTCAAGTGGACGTGGATATTCGTGGTTACGAGCGTGACGCTCAAGGTTCTCGTCGGCATACTGCTAAGTCTGCTTTACAATAGCAGATACGTGAAGGGTAGAATGATCTACAGGTCGCTCCTGATAATACCTTGGGCTTTACCGCTCCTCTTCTCGATAACCGTGTGGAGATTCATGTTCGATCCCGTGTTCGGGCCTGTGAACCAAGTGCTCAAATCGCTTGGCGTGAGCAACCTTCCCAACTGGACGAACGATCCCTTCTGGGGCTTTATAGCCCTTAACATAATCGAAGTCTGGCTGGCCTATCCATTCATGATGACGGTCATCACTGCGGCGCTTCAGTCCGTTCCAGACACGCTAATAGAGGCCGCCATAATAGATGGAGCCAACTACTGGCAGAGGTTTAGGCACGTGGTCCTACCGGTGGTGGGCAAGCCCATAGCCTTCGCAACTATACTGACGAGCGCGGCCAGCTTCCAGTACTTCATGGTACCCTATATCTACAACGCGGGTCTCTTTGAGGACAAGTTCATCCTGCTCTATGGGTTCAGAAAAGCTTTCGGCGCGGTTCCGCATTATGGGAGGGCGACGGCGGTCATGGTGATAGCCACGCTCGTGCTCGCCATCTACATGTACATCAACGTTAAGATAACTCGGCTACAGGAGGGTGCTAAGGAATGAGGAGGAGTGAGCTTCTTAAAAGCGCCTTGATGACGCTCGTCGCAATGCTCGTAATGTTTATGATACTCTTTCCAGTCTACTACATCTTCACCGTCTCTATAAAGCCCGTTTCGACGCTGGCCACGACGGAAATAGAACTCATTCCGAGCAACGTCACCTTAGACGCCTACAGGGAAGTTCTCTTCGGCTTCAAAGGGGGCAAGATAGAGGGGAACTTCACAGGAACGATAGAGGGGCAGGCGAGGCTGGAGAACGGCAGACTCTATCTGGAGGAAGGCACGCTTAAAGGGGTCGTTAAATACGGGCCATTCACGGGGATAAAGTTTGAGGTGCCCCTGTCCGGCGTAGTCTTCACAGTTTCCGGGGGGAAGAGCGTTCAGGGAGCGCTGACCGGTAAAGTGAAAGGGCTGTTCGTCCTGACGAAGGTCAATGAGGATGGAAGCATAGGCTTTTCAGTGATAAAGAACGTTGAACTAACGAAGGGAGAGGTAAGCGGCGTTTCGGTCTCGGGCTCTATGGAAAAATACATAATCATAAGGAACGCGGGCAGCGTCGAGTTCACGACCCTTGGCAAGTTCATCAACTCAAAGTTCTTCGGCTACCTCAAGAACAGCCTCATACTGGCCACACTGACCGTGTTGCTAACGCTGATCTTCGTCGTCCCGGCGGCATATGCCTTCTCACGCCTGAAGTTCTTCGGCAGGGATCACATCCTGTACTTCTACTTGATGTTCACTCAGGTTGCCGGAGGTCTTGGCATAGCTGGGCTAATAGCCCTCTATGGAATACTCGTGAAGCTTGGCCTTTACAACAAGTTGCCTGCCTTGGCCTTTGTCTATGCCACAGGTAGTGTACCCTTCAACACCTGGCTACTCAAGGGATACATAGATTCCATAAACCCGGACTTCGATGAGGCGGCCCTCGTTGATGGCGCCAGTTACTTCCAAATAATTCGCCACGTCCTCCTACCAATGGCTTTACCGGGAATAGCGACCGTGGCTATATTCGCCTTCATCGGCGGATGGACGGAATTCATCCTGGCGAGTCTGCTCTTAACTGAGGAGAACCAGCCAATGTCCGTGTGGATCTACACCCTTATGGGTGGCATCGGCAGAGGGATAGACTGGAACTACTTCGCGGCGGCCGCCTTGCTCTTCGCCCTGCCTGTCTTCGTCATGTTCATGCTCGCCCAGAACTACATAAGGAGTGGCCTAACAATTGGAGGTCTAAAGGAGTGAGGTGGTGAAGATGAGGAGGGTCCTTTCTCTCTTTGTGGTTTTCGTGGTTCTCGGAAGCTTGCTGGCCCTCCAGCCAGAAGTAAAGGCTGGGGAGCCCAAACCGCTCAATGTTATAATAGTCTGGCACCAGCACCAGCCATACTACTACGACCCAGTTCAGGGCATCTACACGAGGCCTTGGGTCAGACTCCACGCGGCCAACAACTACTGGAAGATGGCCTACTATCTCAGCAAGTATCCGGATGTTCACGCCACCATCGATTTATCAGGCTCCCTCATAGCCCAGCTTGCAGATTACATGAACGGGGCCAAGGATATTTATCAGATAATCACGGAGAAGATAGCCAAAGGCGAACCCCTTACGGTTGAGGAGAAGTGGCTTATGCTCCAGGCACCTGGAGGGTTCTTCGACCACACGATTCCTTGGAACGGAGAGCCCGTCACCGATAAAAACGGCAACCCGATAAGGGACTTCTGGAACCGCTACACAGAGCTGAAGAACAAGATGCTTCAAGCGAAGGCCAAGTACGCCAATCTGCCACTTGAGGAGCAGAAGGTTGCGGTAACCAATGAGTTCACCGAGCAGGACTACATTGACCTGGCAGTCCTCTTCAACCTTGCCTGGATTGATTACAACTACATAATGAACACCCCCGAGCTCAAGGCCCTTTACGAGAAAGTTGACGAGGGCGGCTACACGAGGGAGGACGTCAGGACCGTCTTGAAGCATCAGATGTGGCTTCTCAACCACACCTTCGAGGAGCACGAGAAGATAAACCTCCTTCTCGGCAACGGCAACGTCGAGGTTACCGTTGTTCCGTACGCGCACCCGATAGGGCCGATACTCAATGACTTCGGCTGGGAGGAAGACTTCGATGCCCACGTTAAGAAGGCCCACGAGCTCTACAAGAAGTACCTCGGCGCCGGTAAGGTTACACCCAAGGGTGGATGGGCCGCTGAAAGTGCCCTTAACGACAAGACTCTGGAGATACTGGCTGAGAACGGCTGGCAATGGGTCATGACCGATCAGCTCGTTCTTCAAAAGCTGGGCATTCCATACACCGTCGAGAACTACTACAAGCCATGGGTGGCTGAGTTTAACGGGAGGAAGATATACCTCTTCCCGCGTGACCACGCGCTGAGCGACAGGGTTGGCTTCACATACAGCGGAATGAACCAGTACCAGGCGGTTGAAGACTTCATAAATGAGCTCCTCAGGATTCAGAAGCAGAATTATGATGGTTCTCTCGTTTACGTCATAACCCTCGACGGAGAGAATCCGTGGGAGCACTATCCCTACGACGGCAAGCTCTTCCTTGAGACCCTCTACAAGCGCCTCACCGAACTCCAGAGGCAGGGCCTCATAAGGACGCTTACCCCGAGCGAGTACATCAAGCTCTACGGCGATAAGGCTAATAAGCTCACTCCCCAGATGATGGAGCGCCTTGATTTGACGGGCGATAATGTTGAAGCCCTGCTGAAGGCCCAGAGCCTTGGCGAGCTTTACGACATGATTGGCGTTAAGGAGGAGATGCAGTGGCCCGAGAGCAGCTGGATTGATGGGACGCTCTCAACGTGGATAGGCGAGCCCCAGGAGAACTACGGCTGGTACTGGCTCTACCTGGCGAGAAAGGCTCTAATGGCTCAGAAAGATAAGATGAGCCAAGAAAATTGGGAGAAGGCCTACGAGTACCTGCTGAGAGCCGAGGCAAGCGATTGGTTCTGGTGGTACGGAAGTGACCAGAGCAGTGGGCAGGACTACACCTTCGACCGCTACTTTAAGACGTACCTCTACGAGATTTACAGGCTGGCCGGCCTCGAACCGCCGAGCTACCTTTACGGCAATTACTTCCCCGATGGAGAGCCATATACCATAAGGGCACTTGAGGGTCTTGGGGAGGGTCAGGTGAAGGAATACTCAAGCATGTCTCCCCTGGCCGAGGGGGTAAGCGTCTACTTCGACGGTGAGGGAGTGCACTTCGTCGTTAAGGGCAACCTTGAGAAGTTTGAGATAAGCATCTACGAGAAGGGCGAGAGGGTTGGAAACACATTTACCCTCCTTCAAGAGAGGCCCGGCGAGCTGAAATACTCGCTCTTCCCGTTCTCAAGGGACAGCGTTGGTCTGCTGATAACTAAGCACGTAGTTTATAGGGATGGAAAGGCAGAAATCTACGCAGCCACGGATTACGAGAACACCGAGAAGGTTGGAGAAGCTTCCGTGAAGCAGGTAGACGGCGGTGTTGAAATCGTAGTTCCCTTCGACTACATCAAAACGCCCGAGGACTTCTACTTCGCCGTCTCAACCGTGAAGGACGGTGAGCTTGAGATCATAACGACCCCGATAGAGCTTAAGCTCCCGATGGAGGTCAAGGGCGTTCCGATAGTGGATGTAGTCGATCCTGAGGGAGATGATTACGGGCCTGGCACTTATACCTACCCGACCGATCCGGTCTTCGTCCCCCATCACCTCGACCTCCTTCGCTTCAGGATACTCGAGCAGACTGATGCATACGTCATGGAGTTCTACTTCAAGGAGCTTGGCGGCAACGTGTGGAACGCTCCAAATGGCTTCAGCCTCCAAATAATCGAGGTCTACCTTGACTTCAGGGAAGGCGGTAACACCTCGGCGATAAAGATGTTCCCGGACGGGCCGGGTGCGAACGTTAACCTCGATCCCGAGCATCCATGGGATTTGGCGTTAAGAATAGCCGGCTGGGACTACGGCAACCTTATAGTCCTCCCGAACGGAACGGTTTATCAGGGTGAGCTTCAGATCTCAGCGGACCCGGTTAACAACAAGATCATCGTCAAGGTTCCTAAGAAGTACATCCAGATAGACGAGGACTACGGACTCTGGGGAGTCGTCCTCGTCGGGAGTCAGGATGGTTATGGTCCTGATAAGTGGAGGCCTGTTGCCGTTGAAGCGGAGCAGTGGAGGCTCGGTGGCGCCGACCAACAGGCTGTCATCGACAACCTCGCTCCAAGGGTGGTTGACCTGCTGGTTCCAGAAGGTTTCAAGCCAACGCAGGAAGAGCAGCTGAGCAGCTACGACCTCGAGAAGAAGATCCTCGCTACCGTGCTCATGATACCGCTCATAGAGGGGAGCGGTGGCGAGGAGCCTGCCGAGACCCCGAGGGAAACGGCGATTCCCGCGGAGAGTCCCACGACTACAGAAGCTCCCACCGAAACCCAGAGCACGACTACCTCACAGGGTCCCACTGAGACCCAGACAGGCGGTGGCATCTGTGGGCCTGTGGCTCTCCTCGGACTTGTCATGACACCACTGCTCCTCAGGAGGAGGCGCTGACTTTCTTCTTAATTTTGGGGGGGTGTGGATGGCCGAGGTAAGGCTTGTCAGGGTTTGGAAGCAGTTTGGGGATTTCACGGCGGTCAAGGACCTCACGTTGGAGGTTAAGGATGGGGAGTTCCTTGTTCTGCTCGGGCCAAGCGGTTGCGGTAAAACCACGACCCTGAGAATGATAGCAGGCCTGGAGGAGCCCACGAAGGGGCAGATATACATCGATGATAAGCTAGTCGCTGATCCCGGGAAGGGCATCTTCGTTCCTCCGAAGGAGAGGGACGTGGCCATGGTCTTCCAGAGCTACGCTCTATACCCTCACATGACCGTTTACGATAACATAGCCTTTCCCCTTAAACTCAGGAAGGTCCCCAAGCAGGAGATCGATAAGCGCGTCAGGGAAGTTGCCGAGATGCTTGGCCTCACCGAGTTCCTCCACAGGAAGCCCAGAGAACTCTCGGGCGGACAGAGGCAGCGCGTCGCCCTCGGGAGGGCCATCGTTAGGAGACCCAAGGTCTTTCTCATGGATGAGCCGCTGAGCAACCTCGATGCCAAGCTGAGGGTGAAGATGCGCGCCGAGCTAAAAAAGCTTCAGAGGCAGCTGGGGGTAACGACAATCTACGTTACCCACGACCAAGTTGAGGCCATGACTATGGGCGACAGAATTGCAGTGATGAACGCCGGTGAGCTTCAGCAGATTGGAACCCCGGAGGATGTTTATGAGAGACCTGCCAACACCTTCGTGGCAGGATTCATCGGCTCACCGCCAACGAACTTCATGGACTCATCGGTGGTGGAGGACGAGAATGGAGTATGGGCAGACTTCGGTGAGTTCAGACTCAAGTTCCTCGATGACCAGGCTGAAGTCCTTAGAGAGAAGAACCTGGTCGGCAAGGAGGTCATTTTCGGAATAAGGCCGGAGGATATCTACGATGCTCTATTCGCCCAAGTCAAGATTCCGGGGGAGAACATGGCCAGGGCGTTCGTTGAAATCGTCGAGAACCTCGGTGGTGAAAAGATCGTGCACTTAAGCGCTGGTGATATTAACTTTACGGCAAAGTTCCCTGCGGAGTCTAGGGTAGTTGAGGGCCAGGAAATTGACGTTGTATTCGACATGAAGAAGGCGCACGTCTTCGAGAAGGGAAGCGGGAAGGCCGTCTTCTGAGGCTTTTTCTCCTTCACTTGAAAATTATAACGGTAGGAATCAGAGAAGGTTCTCCAGCTCTTCCTTAACCTTCCGGATGGTTTCTTTGATCTCTTCGAGCTTCTTTTCGAGAGCTTCCTTCTCTTCCCTGAGCCTCTTAGCTTCCTCCTCTAGTTCCTTGGCTCTCTCCTCCCATGCTTCGGCTTCCATGAGCCTGGTCTTAAGTTCTGCTAGCTCCTTTTCGAGTTCCTTCTTGTCCTTCTTGGTCTTTTCAAGCTCTACCTTTGCCTCCTCAAGCTCCTTCTTGAGCCTCTCTATCTCTTCTCTTGCCTTCTCGAGGCTCTCGAGCTCGATGGTCTGCCTCATTCTCTCGAGCTCCTCTTTGATCCTTTCGTATTCAGTCCTGAGCTTTTCGTACTCCTGCACCAGCTTCTCGTACTCCTCCTTCGCGACGACTTCCTTCAGGCCGCCCTTCTCTATCATCTCGATAGTCTTTATCAGCTCGTTGAGCTTGCCCTGCTTTATGAGCTCATATGTCTCCCTGACGAGTTGGCCGGCCTTGCTTTCCCCCTTGAGGTGCTTTCTTATCGTCTGTTCCGTTCTGCCGAGCTCTCTAGCTATCTCGCTGACCGTCATTCCAGCCTTCTCCCTAGCTATCGCCCCCGCAGCTACCGCGAGGCTGTCGACCCAGGTGAGCCTCTCGGCGGGATCCTTGATGAGTTCTATGACCTCCGGCCTGAAGAGCGTCGCGAACAGCAGGAGGCTCTCGAGCTGGTGTATCTCGCTCCTCGTTATCGGGTTTAGTGGAACTTCCATGCTCTCACCCCCTTAAACTTCCACAATTGTTCTCCTCTTCAGAACTTTGTCCGGATAAACGACTATTCCTTTGTCGGTTATGTCGAAGGGGTGCCTCCTCATGCTGTGGCTCGTTCCACGCATCTTCCAGACCATTAGCGAGCGCTTCAGTTCGCCGTCTATCTCGTCAAGGTCGAGCCTTATTATTCCGTCAACTCCGTGCTCAACACCGGGCCCACCGAATCCCCTCTCTCCAACGCTTATCTGGCTGACGAATATGCTAGTGCACCCCGTTCCCGCGAGGACACGCTTGAGCTGGAGTATTATGCTTCTTGCCATGGCGGGCTTATTGATGTAGAGGGTTGTGACGGAATCTATAACAACGCGCTTCGCGTTGATATCCCTTATCGCGGTTTTGAGGACCTCGATGAATTCCCTGAGATCCGTGAGGTCGTGGACTATGTACTTCTCATACTCCTTGCTCTTGCCGATTCCAGCAGTGAAGGCGTCTACCATGGCGAACATGCCTTCATCTTCGTATTTCCTAACGTCCCAACCGAACTGGGCCATGTTTTGCCTGACCTGGACAGGGTGCTCTTCAAGGGCAACGTAAATACCTGGTTCTCCCATCTGGAGTCCGTTCCAAAGGAACTGCTGGCTGAATATTGTCTTACCCGTCCCGGGTCCCCCACTTAGCAGGACGACGTTCCTCTCGGGTATTCCTCCATGCAGTATCTCATCCATTCCCGGGATTCCAGTCTTGACTCTCCTAATCACTTCCATCACCCCCTAAGTTATCGAGAACTGATTTAAGCTGGGTAGAACCTAAGCGGGTTTTTAGTCACCTATTGGAATTATAGTTTTCTGGAGTTTATAAAATTTACCAGTGTGGAGAAGCGTCACTCACAGAAGAGCCGAAAATTAAGAAAAGGGAAGTCAGGCCTTCTTGCCGTTCCTCCTATCGAGCTTCTCCTCCCAGGTAAGGATGGTGTGCGTGAAGGTGCTGTCATCCTCCTCTATGCCCCTCTTGAGCTCGGAGACGTGGGCGTACTGGGCTTTGAACTTCTCGAGGATATAGTCAACGGCCTTCTCTGGATCGGCCTTCTCACCGCAGGTGTATACATCAAGGGCGGCGTATCCCTTCTCGGGCCAGGTGTGCACGGATATATGGCTCTCGGCAACTATGACGACCCCGCTCACGCCTGTCGGTGAGAACTTGAAGAAGTAGCTAGCTTTGACTTCCATGTTGCTTATCTTCGCGGCCTCGAGGAATATCTCCCTTATCTTGTCAGCGTTACCGATGATCTCAGGATCGCAACCCGCAGCCTCGACGACATAGTGATGCCCTATCGTGTCCATTCCTCTCACCCCCACTAGGTTCTATTACATTTCTGGGATGGTTTGGAGATGCTTTTAAAGTTTTTTGGTTCAATGGAAAGAAATCAGCGGGATTTCGTGGATTTATAGCGAAATCGCCTGGTCGTTTTCGATTTAAACTGGCATTTAATGACTTTTTTGGGAAAGTTGCGTTGAGCCCCGGTCTACTTGAATTTAAAGCTAAAAAATGTTTATTAAACAGTCTAGACCCGTCCGCAATTCGTCATCCCGACGCGAGGAGTAGAGTAAATCCTAAAAACCTCAAAGTCCTGAAATGGGCCAGTAGTAATCCTCAGGCTTTAGGTGGCGGACATGGAGTACACGATACCGCTGCTCGCAGCCCTTGGCTACATCAGCTACAGAATGGGGGCCCTAAACCTCTGGGGTTCCCTTACGGCCGTCCTTCTCGGCTATGCAGTTTTGACACTTGGCGGTTTCTTAGTCTTCGGAGCCATGCTTGCCTTCCTAGTAATGGGAACTGCGGCCACTCGCTTTCGGGCTCGCGAGAAAATGGCTCGCGGCCTGCTCGATGAGGTTCAGGGGAGGGGAATGGGCAACGTCCTTGGCAACGGCCTTGGTCCTGTTCTCTTCCTGCTCCTTGAGCACGCCACTAGCGCCGACTATGGGTGGGCTGCCGTGTTCTCCGCCATAGCCACGGCAAACGCCGATACCCTCGCGAGCGAGATAGGTAAGGTGTTCGGGAGGAAGCCGAGGCTGATAACGAACCTTAGGCCCGCGAGGCCGGGGGAGGAGGGGGCCATCTCGCCCGAGGGAGAGCTCGCGGCTCTCCTGGGGGCACTCTCCATAGGTCTGTTCGCCCTTCCCCTGACGTCCCATGACGCCAGCATGCTGGTAGCCGTGACCCTTGGTGGGTTTGCCGGTGCGAACGTTGACAGTCTCATCGGGGCGGCCCTTGAGAAAAAGGGTTATATAGGGAATAACGGGACGAACTTCCTCGCAACACTTGCAGGCGGCCTTGTTGGAATGGCTACATTCCTCCTCCTGGCGTGATGAAAAGGCGGATTGCCGAGCGGTGAGGAGGACCTTAGGGGCTGACCGGGGTGATATGAATGGGTGACTATTTCACATGTCCAGAGTGTGGTGGCGAGGACGTCGAAGTCCTCAGGGAGAGGGGTAGGGAGGTAACGCTCAGGTGCAACGAGTGCGGCCACGTGTGGGTAATGACACTGCCAAAGCTTCTAAAGGTTCCGGTTATCGTCAGCAAGCACGAAAGGAGCTTCAGGAAGTATGCGGAGCTTCCCGAGGACGAAGTCGTGAAGGTTGGCGACGTGGTCGAGCTCAAAGATGATGAGGTCAGGATAACGGGAATAGAGCTTCCTGAGGGTAAGCGGGTCAGGAAGGCCAAGGCAAGTGAAATCGGAGCCCTCTGGGGCGAGAGCCTTCGCTATCCGAAGGTCTTCGGAGTCTCCATATACCTACCGGGGGGTATAACCCAATCCTTCAAGGTCATGGCCGACAGGGACGAGGAATTCGTAATCGGGGAGGTCATCGAGGTGGGGGGATATACATTCAGGGTCGAGATGATAAAGACCGAGAGGAAGCTCATGAGGAGTGGCAAAGCCAAGGCTGATAAAATAGTCAGGCTCATGGGCCATGCAATTAGGGGAAGGGCCCGTAGGAAGCTGAAGATTTACGAGGGGTACGAAAGCGTTGGGGGGAGGGGGAATGAGGGTTGATCTGAATGCCGACCTCGGCGAGAGTTTTGGTCGCTACAGGCTGGGCCTTGACGAGGAGGTCATGAACTACATCACGAGCGCCAACGTCGCCGCTGGATGGCACGCGGGGGACCCCTTGGTTATGAGGAGGACCGTGAGGCTTGCTAAGGAGAAGGGCGTCGCCGTTGGCGTTCACCCCGGCTATCCCGACCTAATGGGCTTTGGACGGAGGTACATGAGGCTCACCCCCGAGGAGGCAAGGAACTACATACTCTACCAGGTGGGGGCGCTTTATGCATTCGTGAGGGCTGAAGGGCTGGAGCTCCAGCATGTGAAGCCCCACGGAGCCCTCTACAACGCCCTCGTGAGAGAGGAGGAACTCGCCAGGGCTGTCATTGAGGGAATAGCGGATTTCGACCGGAAGCTAATCTTCGTGACCCTCGCCAACTCCCCGCCGGCAGAGCTCGCGGAGGAGATGGGTGTTAGGGTTGCCCATGAAGCCTTCGCCGACAGGGCCTACAATCCCGACGGAACCCTCGTGCCGAGGGGGAAACCCGGGGCAGTCATCGAGGATCCTACCGAGGTCGTGCAGAGGGCCGTTTCGATGGTCAAGGACGGCGGCGTTAGGGCGATAAACGGCGAGTGGATAGACCTGAGGGTCGATACGATATGCCTCCACGGGGATAATCCGCACGCCGTTGAAATCGCAAGGGCCGTGAGGAGGGCCCTTGAAGAGGAGGGTGTCAGGGTAGTCCCCATGGGTGAATTCCTATGATTATCAGGCCCCTTGGAGACTCTGCCGTTCTCGTTGTCTTCGGTGAGGAGATAAGGGAGGACCTCAACGCCCTGGTAAGGGGCCTCGCTCGGGCAATCGAAGGAGCTGGCTTTGAATGGCTCGCCGAGGTCGTGCCGGCATACTCTAGCCTTGCCGTCTTCTACGACCCATCCCTCATCGGCTACGACGATGTTAGGCGGATTATAGAGGGAATTCCTTTTGAGCCCGAGGATGCCGGGGGCAGGCTCGTTGAAGTACCTGTGAAGTATGGGGGCGAATTCGGTCCAGATCTTGGCTTCGTGGCCGAACACAACGGCCTAAGCGAGGAAGAAGTCGTCGAAATCCACAGCTCCCGAATCTATAAGGTCTACTTCATAGGGTTCCTTCCGGGCTTTCCCTATCTCAGCGAGGTCGATGAGAGGATAGCGGCTCCGAGACTCGAGAGGCCGAGGCTCAGGGTTCCGGCGGGTAGCGTGGGAATAGCGGGTAGGCAGACGGGCATATATCCTGTGGAGAGTCCGGGCGGGTGGAGGATAATCGGGAGGACGCCTCTGAAGCTCTTCGATCCCTCTAGGGAGCCGCCCGTTCTCCTGCGTTCTGGCGATAGGGTAAAGTTCATTCCAGTGGAGGAGTGGCCCCATGATTGAGATCCTTAAGGTTCCCTCCATCTTAACGGTTCAGGATAACGGGAGGAGGATGAGGAGGTTCGGCGTTCCGGTAGGGGGTTTCGCGGACGATGTCTCGGCAAGGCTGGCCAACTTCCTCGTAGGAAATCCGGGGGATGCTCCCCTCCTGGAATTCATCCTCGCGGGACCCACCATCAGGTTCCTTCGTTCCTCGGTGTTCGCCGTCGTTGGGGATGTGGACGTGCGGCTGAATGGCGTTCCTATCGAGCCCTACACAAGTTACTGGGCCAAGCCAGCGGATATCCTTGAGGTTGGCGTCCTCAAGAGGGGTGTTTACGGCTACATCGCCTTCGCCGGTGGGATAAGCTGCGCCAAGCTTCTCGGGAGCTGCTCCACCTACGCGAGGGCTGGCCTCGGAAGGCCCCTCAGGGCAGGGGACGTCCTCCCCTTTGAGTCCGTGCTTCTCATGGGAAGGGCCGGTCGCCACCTGCCCGAGGAGCTAAGGCCGAGGTTTGACGGACCCGTTAGGGTCGTTTTAGGGCCAGAAGAATTCGGAGAAGAAGACATCGAGAAGTTTCTTGGGGCTGAATACAGGGTGACGTCCGAGAGCGACAGGATGGGGATTCGGCTTGAAGGCCCCGAACTCCATGGCAGGGGAATAGTAACTTCTCCCCTGACGCCCGGAACAGTTCAGGTCCCTCCGGGCGGTCAGCCAATAGTAATGCTAGCCGATTCCCAGACTACGGGTGGGTACTCTCGAATAGCCGTTGTCATAAGGGCAGATTTGTATAAGGTTGCCCAGAGGAGGCCCGGAGAAACCGTAAGGTTCGAGGCCGTGGACGTAAGAGAGGCCAGGGAGGCGTTCCTGAGGAAGGAGAGGTGGTTGAAAGCCCTCAGCATGTTCCTTGAAGGTAAGATGAGGGCCTTCAAGGTGAGGGTTGGAGGGAGAGATTTCCTGGCGTTCGTCGAGTGATGGCGTCCCACAAGGAGAGGCCGTTTTTCCGGGGCTTCCTTTCAAGGGGCTCGCCGATGAGCTCCTGGACGAAGACCTCCGCCACAAAGACCTCGCCCTCGAAGAGGTGGCCTCCGTAGAGCCTCCCCTCGGAATCCCCCAGCGCGGCGTGGAGGTGGGCGAAGGGTCCGCCCTCTTTCAGGCTTATGTTTCCCATCAGGGAGACCAGCTCGTAGGTGCCTTCGAGCTTAATAATCTTATACTCGCCCCTCTCCTCGTCGAAGTAGCCAATTCTCGGACTTTTAAGGCTACCAATGGCACTTACAACGGCTGCCTTTATTCCCTTCTCCTCGGCGAACTTAGTTATGAATGTTACGAGCTCCTCTCCCTCCGGAACCCTGAACAGGAAGACCCTGCCTGAGTTGAACTCCATCGGCACCACCTTGATAGGTTGGCAGTTGATATTTAATCTCTTTGCTGCCATCCTGTTTGTAGGGGGGCATATAGCCCCCCATCAGTATAGTGCTCATTATTTCCCGTTGGTGGACATAACACCCTTGGCTACCTGACCCTTGCCTTCATGAACTTCATAATGCCCAAATCTTTTAATATCCTCCCCCTTTACCTCCTTCGATGTTGCCCGTCCCCCTCCTCCGGAGGCTCATGAAGCTGGGCATAAGGCTCAAGCGGAGCCGTCTCCTATGGTTAGGTGTGGCCGTTGTTGGGCTCGCCGTAACCTTTTCTCTGCTCTTCATGGTCTTTGAAGGCCTCGACTTCTTCACGGCTCTCTACTGGGCCGTTATAACGATGTCTACAATAGGCTACGGTGACATCACGCCGGGCACGGAGGCCGGAAGGATAGTGGCGATGGTAGCGGCGATAGCGGGCATATCCAGCTTCACGGCTCTCGTATCCCTTATAGCGGAATACTTCCTCACCTCGTCGCTTAGGAGGATGATGGGAATGCACTCGGTGAAGTTTAGGGATCATTACGTCGTCATAGGGCAGGGGGCCAGCGTGAAGGCCTTCGTTGAGGAGTTGCTCCCGGCGATGGAACGTGGTGAAGTCAAGAGGAGGCCTCTTGTAGTAATACTGCCAGACGAGGAAGAGAGGAGAAAGCTGGAGCTCCCCGAGGAAGTGGATGTGATAATCGGAGATCCCACGAACAGGGAGACCCTGAGAAGGGCGAGGGTAGAGGATGCGGGACACGTTGTCCTGACCTTGGAAGATGATAGCAAGGCCGTCTTCGTTACGCTTATGGTCAAGGGTATGTCGGGGGCGAAAGTTTACGTGGAGGCCCTCAAGGAGGAGAGCCTCGAGCTACTGAAAAATGCGGGGGCCGATAGGGTAATCCTCAGCAGGGGAATAGCGGGCCGTCTGCTTGCCAGCTCCATCTTCGAGCCAGAGGTCGTCGACGTCTTGGAGGATCTCATGAGGTCAAGTAGGGGCTATGACCTCGTGATAATCGAGGAAAAAGAGTTCTGGGGTCTTGAGTTTGGGGAGGTTTTGAGAAGGCTGTCCGGTAAGTGCCTCCCCGTTGGCTACGCTAAAGGTTCCCTGAGACTTGCTCCATCCCTCGACGAGAGGATTCCGGAAGGTGCCAAGATCGTGTGCATAAGGCCTTCTGGGGATTAGACCTCTGCCGAGAATTGGACTTACTAAGCTTTGTTTTCGAAATTCCAGCTTTTTTTGGCAGATTTCTGGGAAAGGGAAAAGTATATAACCCGGGGCCGGCAACCATCCCCGAAAAATCATGCTAATGGGTGATGCTTGTGGCGAGAAAGAAAGTCGAGGATGAGGTGAAGGAGCTGGAGGAGTTCGAGGAGATGGAGCTGGATGTGATGGAAGAAGAGGAGGAGCCTAAGAAGAAAAAGAAGGGGAGGGAGATAAGGACCATAGAGGACCTGCCCGGCGTTGGCCCTGCCACTGCCGAGAAGCTCAGGGAGGCTGGCTACGACACCCTTGAAGCTATAGCGGTTGCATCTCCCATAGAGCTCAAGGAGGTGGCTGGGATAAGCGAGGGTGCTGCCCTCAGGATAATCCAAGCCGCGAGGAAGGCCGCCAACATCGGGACCTTCATGAGAGCCGACGAGTACCTGAGGAAGAGGCAGAGCATAGGGAGAATATCCACGGGAAGCAAGAGCCTCGACAAGCTCCTTGGTGGCGGGATAGAGACACAGGCCATAACGGAGGTCTTTGGAGAGTTCGGAAGCGGCAAGTGCTTCGCCAAAGACACAAAGATCTACTACGAGAACGATACACTGGTTCACTTTGAGTCAATCGAGGAGATGTATCAGAAATATGCATCAATAAACGGCGAGATGCCTTTTGACACCGGCTTTGCTGTCCCCCTTGACACGGTCAGCGTCTATACCTTTGACGTAAGGACGGGTGAAGTCAGGCGCACCAAGGCCTCTTACCTTTACCGGGAGAGAGTTAGGAAGATTCTTGAGGTTCGTCTCTCTAAAGGTAGGGTGCTAAAGATAACCAAGCGGCACCCTGTTCTCGTCTTCCGCGATGGCCTCCAGTGGGTTCCTGCTGGAGAGCTTAGGCCGGGTGATATCGTCGTTGGCATGAGACAAATTCCTGCGAACTCTATTGAGATGGACGCTTCGAAGGCCTACTTCCTTGGTCTCTTCGTTGCCGGGGGCACCTCTAACCCGTTATCCATTACTATCCCTTCAGAGGAGCTCGTTAAGAGCGTGGTCAAGTTCATTGAGAGCCATGACGGCTACAAGCCAAAAGTTGAGAAACGTCGCGGTCTCTACAGGGTTCTACTCCGTAAGAAAACCGCTGAATGGCTTGGAAAGCTTTTGGTGTCCAACCCGGAGACCAAGGTTATTCCGGGGGAAGTGCTTAACGCCGACCCCGAATCAATTGCCGCCTTCATAGCCGGCTATATTGACGGGGATGGACATGTTACTGAGTCTACACTCGAAATGGTTACGAAGAGCCGCGAGCTGGCTGATGGGCTAATCTTCCTCTTCAAGCGCCTCGGTATTTCCCCAACGCTATCTGAGAAGCTTTTGGACGGTGCTGTTTACTACCGCATCTTTATCACTGGCGAGGACAGAGAGAGGCTTTCAGAAATCCTTAAGAGGGCCAAGCTCAAAGCAGTAAGGCTTCATGGCGAGAGAGTTGGTAGGTATCCTCCAGCTTTGGCCAAATATTTATCGAGACTCTATTCCGAGCTCCGCCTCCTAAAGGGAGACGATGAGTTACCATGGCGGGAAGATGTTTGGTTCACCGAAAAAACTCTGGCTCGCATTGAGGACTACTTCAAGGAGGCCCTCCAGCTTCTCGATCGAGCCGAGAAAGCCTCGCCCGAGGAAATAAAACACCGCAGAGAAGTCGCCAAGAAGGCCATTGAGATGATAAACCTCGCAAGAAAGCTTGAGTTCCACGAGGTTCTCTCGGTTGAGCTCGTTGACTACAACGACTGGGTTTACGACCTTGTCGTACCTGAAACCCATAACTTCATAGCCCCTAACGGTCTTGTCCTCCACAACACCCAGCTCGCTCACACCCTGGCCGTTATGGTCCAGCTACCGCCTGAGGAGGGCGGCCTCAACGGCTCCGTTATCTGGATAGACACCGAGAACACCTTCAGGCCCGAGAGGATAAGGGAGATTGCTAAGAGCCGCGGCCTCGACCCCGATGATGTTCTCAAGCATATATACGTGGCCAGGGCCTTCAACAGTAACCATCAGATGCTCCTCGTCCAGCAGGCTGAAGATAAAATAAAGGAGCTCCTCCACACGGACAAGCCTGTAAAGCTACTAATCGTAGACTCGCTAACGAGCCATTTCCGCTCCGAGTATGTGGGCAGGGGGGCCCTTGCCGAGAGACAGCAGAAGCTGGCCAAGCACCTCGCCGACCTTCACAGGCTGGCGAACCTCTACGAGATAGCGGTCTTCGTTACAAATCAGGTGCAGGCGAGGCCTGACGCCTTCTTCGGCGATCCGACGCGGCCTATAGGTGGCCACATACTTGCCCACTCGGCGACGCTCAGGGTTTACCTGAGGAAGGGCAAGGGAGGAAAGAGGGTTGCAAGGCTAATCGATGCCCCCCACCTTCCGGAGGGTGAGGCGGTCTTCAGGATAACGGAGAAGGGAATCGAGGATTAGTCCTCCCCTATCTCCCCTCTCTTCCTCAGCTCTTCTTCGTATATCGTCCAGAGGGCTATTAGGGTTGCTGGAATGCCGTGCTCCGTCGCAAACGTCATGTAGGGGGCAAGGTCAACAACGTAGTCGGCGAAGCGGAAGAGGCCCCGGGGTATGCCTTCCCTCGAGCCGATGAGAACCACAATCTCCTTGACGTAGTACATGTCCCTTGCCAGCTTCTCTTTGACCTCGTTCAGCGTTGGCCCCTTTGGGTCCGTGATTATTATGAGCCTTCTGTTTCTCCTCTTGTCTCTTATGACTTGGTAAAGATCCCAGACGTAGATGGGGACCTTTTCGACCTCCCACGGATAGGCCTCCCTCTGTATTTGATAGCGGCTCTCCTGTCCTTCCTTGACTCCCCTAATGAATGCCATGAGCTCGTAGGCGTTCATCTTCTCCTTAGGGGCAATTATCAGTTCCTTAACCTCGAAGGCCTGGGCGGCCCTCCCTATCTTCTCACCGAAGGCTCTAGCGGTTTTGTAGTCCCCCCAGTAGGGCATTTGGACGATGCTGACTTTCTTGAAGAGCTTCCTGCAGTCGGGCTTATCCGGCGTGTACTTCCTGTACTTCAGGTACTCCTCCCCGGGAATCACGGATATGTAAGCTTTGTCCCCTATTATCTCGACCTGGACGACCTTGTCGGGCCAGCTTAGGTTCACCTCCGCCCCCGTCAGGTCCTTTATCCTCGCCCCGAGGACGACGTTCACGTCAACGCTTGAGAAGTCCTTCTTCCCCCTCCTTTTCGTCCTGACGGCAAAACTCTCCCCTTCTTTTATGTGCTTAACTATCTCCTCGGCTGCCTCCTTTATTGCCTCCAGGTCGGCTGGAACCTCTATGAGCACGGGTATGACCCTCTCGACCTCGGGAATCTCCAGCAGCTTCTCCAATGCCTTCTCGTCGTCGCTTTCGACTATTATGAGACCGGGATAGCCTTCAGGAGCTATCTGGACTTTGGCTTCGGGCAGGGCATCTTTGATGTAGTTCCCCGCGACGGCCTCCATATCCATCTGAGTCTTTACTATGAACTTCATGGCTCCAGCCTCCCGTACTTTTTCATAATCCTCACGAGTTCGTCCTTGGGGAGGGCGTATCTGATTCTGTTGTCCCTTCCTGTCATCGTTCTCGCTTGGAGGAGGGAGTTTATGATGGCCTCTTCGACGGCCTCAGCGGCGGCCTTAAAGAGGGGCGAGATAACCGAGTCGGGAATTGCCTTAATCTCGATGGGCTCCTTCTCGTAGTGCTTTATCTTGTTGGTTGTGGAAAATGCTAAGGCTATGTCGCCGCTACCATTGTAGGCGTAACCGCCCGTCCTTGCGAGCCCCACCGCGGCCCTCTTCGCGAGCCTGTTCAGCTGCCTTGCCGTTAGGGGGGCGTCCGTTGCGACAACCATAATGATGCTTCCCTTTCCGCTCTCGCCTCTGCCCGGATACCCCCTGAGCTCGAGGCCGACGGGAACGCCCGCTATCGTGAGATCCTCCCTCTTTCCAAAGTTCGTCAGAACGAGGGCTCCCACCGTGTATTTCCTTCCCTCGACCTCTACAATCCTCGAGGCCGACCCTATGCCGCCTTTGAACTCGAAGGCGCTCATCCCTGTCCCGGCTCCAACGGCCCCCTCCTCGAAGTCCTCTGAGGCATTCCTTATGGCCTCGACAACGTGCTCCCTCCTCACGTGCCTTCCCCTTATGTCGTTCAGGTATGAGTCGTTGCACTCGAGAACTATGGGGTTTACGGAGCCCGTTGTAACACCTATGTCCTCGTTTTCCTCAAGAACGTAGTCTAAGAGGCCTTCAACGGCCGTTCCGATGCTCAGCGTGTTCGTGAGGATTATCGGTGTCTCTATCGTGCCGAGCTCCCAAACCTGAACGAGACCGACGGGCTTGGAGTAGCCGTTCATGACGAAGGCTCCCGCGAGAAGCTTTTCCTTGTAAATGTTGCCCTCATGGGGGAGAATAGCTGTGACCCCAGTTCTCACAGGTCCCTTTCCCGGCACGAGCTTGCCCTCACCCTTAATCAGCGTTACATGGCCCACCTTAACGCCCTTCACGTCGCTTATGCTGTTTCTCTTTCCCGGCTCCAGCCTCCCTATCCTTATGCCAAGGTCCGGGGCCTTCATGCTTCCCCCTTCGAGCCCTCGGAATAAAAGGCTTCCGGCTCCTCCACCTTTAGCTCCGATATGGGTCTTAGCTCGTTGGTTAGGAAGGAGAATGCCCTCTCGCTGAGGGTGTCCTTATCTATCGTCACGAGGACTATCCCTCTGTTCAGAGCTGCGAGGTCCTTGAGAGTTGTCAGGAACTTGAACACCGCCCTTTCCCCGTTCTCCAGTATGAGGTAGTCGATGCAGTCAATTAAGACAACCTTATCGAGCTCGGCCTTTGTAAGGAAGTTCTTCAGGTACTCTATTAGGTACTCCAGCCTTGTGGGACTTACGGCCTCTTCGTGTTCCACTTTTGATATCCAAATCACGGGCGTTATCTTGAGGCCGAGCTTTCTCCTGAAGACCTCGGGTGGGTCTCTGCTCACAGCGATACCGGGGAGCCGGAGTTCAAGGAGGCGTTTGAATACGCCGTAGCACTTCTCCCTTTCGCCCCAGTAGGCCCCCCATGACTTCTCGAGACTTGGCTCTGTGGCTATCCTCACGACCATGTATTCGCCCCTGCCGAAGGGTAGGTAGAAAAGGAGGACCGTTACGAAAAGGAGTATGGCGGCGACCGTTAGGAGGATTGAGCGGATTACCTGCCAGTCTTCATAGCGGTGGAAGAGTATCGTTGTGTTTATGAGTATCCCTATAACCTGAGCGGTGATAATGAGAAGGAAGCTTAGGAGGGCCGTGAGGATGCCGACTTTGAAAGCCCTGTAGCTGAGCATCTCCTTGGCCTTCCCCATAAGTTTAAGTATCGTTAGCACAACGAGGAGGGCTATCGTCATAATTATAAGGTCTCTTAGGAAGTATCCTAGGGATACTATAGCCGGCATCCTGATTATGATTAAATCGCTTTCAGTTAAATATCTTTTTTGGATAACGTTGATAAGTCCGAGGGAAACGCTTCTGGTGGTGGTTCCTGTGTCTTGGAGAGAGAAGCTTGGTCTCGTCCACATATATACGGGGGATGGGAAGGGGAAGACTACCGCCGCTTTAGGCCTTGCTCTTAGGATGCTGGGAAGCGGGGGGAGAGTTATTATAATCCAGTTCATGAAGGCCCCGGGAGTTTATGGGGAATATCATATGGCCGAGAGGTGTGGCTTCCGCATCGAGTCGTACGGCCCTCCCAAGTTTGTTCATGGCAGGCCGGAACCTGATGACATAGAAGCAGCTAAGAGAGCCCTTGAGAGGGCGAAGGAAGTAGTGGCGAGTGGTGAGTGGGATTTGGTAATCCTCGACGAGATATGCGTCGCCCTTGGCTTCGGCATGCTTGATGTAGAGGAAGTCGAGGCTCTCATCACGAAAAAGGCCTCCAATACGGAACTCGTCCTTACGGGTCGCTATTGTCCGGAGGAGCTCTTCGAGCTGGCCGACTATGTGACGGAGATGAGGGAAATCAAGCACCCTTACCACCGGGGAATCACTGCCAGGAAGGGCGTCGAGTATTAAGCCTTCTTGGCCTCCATCTTGATTATATAGTCGGCCGCGTTCTGGAGAGCTGCGGAGAAGCCAGGCTCGACCCCTATGACGACGGTTTCCTTCCCCTTTCTCTTGGCCTCGTTAATGAGGGGCAGAAAGTCGGCATCCCTTGTTGCGAGGGCTATGACATCCACGTCCGAATTGTATATGAGCTCCATGGCCTCAATCGCGACGCGTACATCTGTATCTCCTGCCACTATGATTGGCTCAAAGCCCTGATTGACCACGGCCTCTATCAAACCCTGGGGCGCGTACTGGTTCAGCACGACCTTGGCAACTCTTATCTTGCCCACTTTCTCAAGGGCAGCCTTTATGTCCTCAAGTCTTATCCCGAACTCCTTCCTGAGGATGTTGGGTCCATCTATTATCAGCCCTATTGTCTTCTCAGCTTCCCTTTCTTCCCTCTCCTCCCTTTTCAGTATCCTCGATATGACCCTCTTCATCGCTTACACCTCTTGCCTTCAGGATTATCACGTAATCGGCCGCGTGCTTCAGGGCCGCACTGAGGCCCGGTTCAACGCCCACTATGGCGGTTTCTTTGCCCTTCTCTTTTGCCTTGAGGATTATGGGGACGAACTCTGTGTTTCTCGTCGCGAGAGCTATCATGTCGACGTTGGGGTTGTAAACTTCCCTCATGGCCTCCACGGCTAGCTTAACGCCTGTTTCACCTGCCACGATGACGGGCTCGAACCCTTGGTTCGAAACTGCCTCTATGAGGCTCTGAGGAGCATACTGGTTCAGGATGACTTTTGCTACCCTTATACTACCGATTTCGCTTAGAGCGTTGACTATGTCCTCGAGGTGCACCCCCAGCTCTTTCCTCAAGATGTTTGGGCCATCGACAAGAAGGGCTATCCTCTTTCCCCTCCTTATCTTTGTCTTAATCAGTGCTATGCTCTTGACACCTTCAACTATCTTCTCCCAGCTTGCCATCATTTTCCACCCATCGATGCAACTGGTAATACGGAGAAAACTACTTGCTCATAATATTTTTACCTTTCGCAAGAAGGCGGAGAGCTCGGAGGTCTTCGCTTCCCCTTACCCTGAAGAAGCTGAGGTGGACCTTGGTGTTCCTTCGGGAGAGTTCTCCTATATCAACGGTCTCGGCGTCGATGTATTCGATTAGGGCGGATGGTCTCCTTTCCCTATCTGCCATCATGGCCTCGAGGGCGCTCCTTAGGGCTCTCGCCTTATAAAAGGCGTGGAAAACCTCGGGTTCTCCCTTGGGCCACACGGGTATTAGAGCGTCTGCCTCGGAGTCGAGGAAGAGCGTGGAGAGGTAGTTAATAAGGAAGGGCATTACGAGGGGCCTGTTGCCCTCCAGCAGGAAGACCTCGCCGGAGGGGGGAAGGGCCTTCAGGAGGGCCTCCAGCCTCGTTCTTGCCTTAACTGGCAGGGGGTTGGAGACGTGGAGGGAGAACTTCTTCTCCTCTCCCTTCCTTACTATCGTCACGATATCGTCTATTCTCTTCGCCATCCTGAGCCTTGCTTCAACTATCCTGATCATTGGCTCGTCATCGATGGGTATGAGGTAGTTCTCTCCTGGCCTCTCCCTGAAAGCCAGCACGAGTGACAGCATCGTTGGGGAGGTTGGGACAGAGGTAAAAAACTTTTTCACAACCTTTGGTTTGGGGTTTCCGATGATAAGGAAGGTCAAGCCCGAGATAAGGGTTGTGGGCTTCGACGACGGGACGTTCTCCTTTAAGGCTACTGGTGATAAAACGATACTGGTTGGAGTAGTCATGAAGGGGGCGAAGGAAGTTGTTGGTGTCTTAACGAGGTGGATAACAGTCGACGGTCTTGACGCCACTGACGCCATAATAGACGCTGTCCTCCGCTCCCGCTTCAAGGATCTCAGGGTGATAATGCTCAGAGGTATAACCTACGCGGGCTTCAACGTCGTTGACGTTGAGAGGGTCTTCGAGGAGACAGGTCTGCCAGTGGTCATCGTGATAAAGAAGCGACCTGACGTTGGGGCTATGGAGGTTGCCTTGAGAAAGCATTTTCCAGATGCGGCCCTGAGGATTTCCCTCATAAGAAAGCTTGGACCAATAAGGGAGCTCATTCCGGGTAAGCTCTTCTATCAGGTCTGGGGAATCGAGCCAGAGAAGGCCGTGGAAATCATAAGGGTAACCCGGAAGGGGGCCCTCGTTCCCGAACCTCTGAGGCTTGCCCATATGATAGCGAGCGCTGTGATGACCGGGGAGAGCACGAAGGACTAGTGGCGGGCGAGGAGGGAGCCGAGGATTATCAGAGCCCCTCCAGCAATCTGGCTAGGTCCGAGGCTCTCCCCGAATATCAGGAAAGCGAGTGCCATAGCGATGACGGGCTCGACGGTGGCTATTATGGAGGCCCTACCCACTTCCACCTCTTTAAGGGCCCTGTTGTAGAGAATGTAACCTAAGAAGGTGGGGAAGAAAGCGAGGGCGAGGAGATAGGGAAGGGCTCCCATGGGAACCCTTGGGTCTGTGAAGGGAAGGAGGAATGGAAGGCCGAGGAGGAGAGTGTTGAAGAGGACCCTCTCGGGCTCCTCGTGCCTCACGGCGAATTTTGCGAAGACGCCATAAAGGGCGTAGGTAAGGCCACTGGCCAGCCCGGCGGCAATTGCAATTGGGGAGAACTCTAGGCCACCGGCGTTGAGCATGAAGACACCCGAAAGAACCGAGAGGAAGGCGGCTATCTTTCGGGATGTGAGCGGTTCTCCGAAGAGGAGTCTCCCGAGAACTATCGAGTAGGCAGGGGCTGTATAGAGCATCAGGACGGCGAAGGACACTGAAGATACCTTCACGGTGTAAAAGTATAGGGAGTAAAATAGGAAGACACTAAAGAAGCCGTATGCGGCGTAGAAGGGGAGCCTGCGTTTTGAAGCTAAGAGAGGTAAGCCTAAGAGTTTCAGATAGATGGCGAGGAGAATTAGGGCGAAGAGAACGCGGTAGAAGACTATGGTATAGGTATCGAGGTTGAAGGAGTAAAGTAGCCGGGCGAATATCCCGAGGGTTCCCCACATGGCTGCCGCAAGAAAAACGAGAATGTAGCCAGACCTCATCGTCCCATAGTTCTAAGGCTCCCTTATAAGCCCATCGCCCGGAAGGTTTTAATGGGCTCTTACCCAAACCTATTGGGGGTAATCATGAGGGTTCTGTTGCTTGGCTTCGAGTATTTACCCGTTAAGGTTGGTGGACTGGCAGAGGCCCTTACGAGTCTTGCAAATGCTCTTGCCGAGCTCGGCCATGAGGTCTTGGTGTTTACGCCGTCTCATGGGAGGTTTGCGGGACAGTCTCTTGGGGTTAAGGTGAGGGCTTTTGGAGAGATTGTTCCCCTAACGGTGCATGAGGAAGGCGATAATCCTCGTGTCTTTAGGCTTGGTGGCGGTCTGCTTGACAGTGGGGACGTTTATGGGCCTGGGTGGGAGGGTCTGCTGAGAAAGGCGGTTCTCTTTGGAAAGGCGAGCGTGGCTCTGCTTAATGAGCTCTTAAAGGAGGAGGAGCTTCCAAATGTGGTCCATTTCCACGACTGGCATACAGTCTTTGCAGGGGCTCTGATAAAAAAGCACTTCCGTATTCCAGCTATCTTCACGATTCACAGGCTCAACAAGGCGAAGATTCCGGCCTATTATTTCCATGAGGCTGGTCTTCCAGAGTTGGCTCCCTATCCTGATATAGACCCGGAGCACGCTGGGGGCTATTTCGCGGACATAGTGACGACGGTGAGCAGGGGCTACCTCCTCGACGAGTGGGGCTTCTTCAGGAACTTCGAGGGCAGGGTCACTTACGTATTCAACGGCATTGATTGCTCCTTCTGGAGCGAGGCTTGCCTCGAAGGGTCTAGGTGCGATAGGAAGCAGAGGATCCTTGAGAAGCTGGGCTTGGAGGATGGTGTAATGTTCATGTTTATAGGCCGCTTCGACAGGGGGCAGAAGGGGGTTGACGTCCTCCTAAGGGCCATAGAGATGCTTGCCGAGAGGCATCCGAGGGAGTTTCGGCAGATGAAGTTCATAATTATTGGGAAAGGAGACCCTGAGCTAGAGAAGTGGGCGAAGGTTCTAGCGGAGAGGTTTCCCAACGTGAAGACTATCACGGAAATGTTGTCGAGAGAGTTCGTCAGGGGGCTTTACGGAAGTGTCGATTTTGTAATTGTTCCCTCTTACTTCGAACCTTTTGGTCTCGTTCAGATGGAGGCCATGTGCCTCGGGGCAATACCCATAGGTTCGGCGGTGGGGGGAATAAGGGACACCGTGATAACCCTTGACGATAACCCGGAGAGTGCGACGGGATTCCTTGTTCCACCAGGTAGTGTTGAAGCTTTGGTGGATGCAATCCTCCGGGCATTCAAGCTTTACGTGGAGAACCCATCTCTCATAGAAAAACTCAGGGAGAACGGGAAGAAGAGAGCGAAGGAGTTCACTTGGGAAAGGGCGGCTCGCCGCTACTTGAGGGCCTATAAAGGTAGTGTGGACAGGGCCTTTGAATTCATAGTTGAGTAGTCAGCACCGGAGTATCCCCTCACCTCTCGGGAGCGGCCAAGCTCATCATCCACTTTGGGCTACATTCCTTCCCCCTTAAAAAACTCTTCCAGGTACGTTGAAACAGCCTCGCCTTCTTCCTTTCGCACTCTCCACTTCTCATCTTCTATGGTCTCTCTCAGCGTTGAAAATAACCTTTCATCGCCAAAAAGCCTTATGATGACTAGCGCTCTGAACCTCTCGAAGGCTCCGTGGGGTTCTGCTATGAGGATGCCTTTGGAGATGTGCAATCTTGTTGTCGCAACCTTTATGTAGGCTTCGTGCTCTATTCCACTTTCCCTCCAAAAGGCGTAAAACGTTAGGTGCCCATCTTTCGCAAATATTTCAATCTCGGGGGGCAAGTGCTCTGAGTCTATAAGAGGATAGCGCGTATCCCCTATGAGAAGGTATGAAATACCCCTGCAGACGGCGAGCCTTAGGCCCTTGCAGAGGTCGTCCACGTAAGAGGCCACAACATATTGAGAGATCCCCTCCATATCCAACACCTGGCCTTTATTAATAGTTCCTAGGTGGGGCAATTAAGTAATGTCTCGTTACATTTTTCTTTTGAAAGCCTCGCCCTTTAGGTCGGGGAGGAGGTCAGCGGGGTGGTTGTGATGAAGATAGTGGCGGCGGACACTGGTGGGGCCCTGTTGGATGATGCCTACCAGCCGGTCGGCCTCATAGCCACGGTGGCTGTCCTCGTTCGCAAACCCTACAAGACTGCTGAGGAGAATATAGTCAAGTTCTCAGACCCTTTCAGCTACGACCTAAGTGGCAGACAGGCAATAAGGGACGAAGTTCTGCTGGCGATTGAATTGGCTAAGAAGGCCAGGCCAGATGTCATTCATCTGGACTCTACCCTCGGCGGAATAGAGTTAAGGAAGCTCGATGAGCCTACCGTCGATGCTCTGCCGATATCAGACAGGGGAAAGGAAGTCTGGAAGGAGCTGAGTAAGGAGTTACAGCCGCTTGCCAAGAGGTTCTGGGAGGAGACGGGCGTTGAGATACTCGCCATAGGGAAGGATAGCGTGCCCGTGAGGATAGCCGAGATATATGCCGGCATATACTCGGCCAAGTGGGCCTTGGAATACGCCCGGGAAAATGGTCCCGTGAAGGTTGGCTTGCCCCGCTATATGCGAGTGGAGATAGGGGCTGGGTGGATAAAGGGGGAGAGCCTTGACCCAAGGGAAGGGGGTCTTTACGGAGAAATTCAGGTGGAAACGGATGATGTGAAGTGGGAGCTCTATCCCAATCCGGTGGCCCGGAGGTTCATGGTGCTGGAAGTTAGGCCAAAAATTTGACATTTCGACAAATTTTGTTCCCCTTTCTGCCATAAAGTTTAGCAAAAAGTCTAAAACCGCTTTTCATATTTACGCGTGGTGGTGGGATGAGACTGCTGATACTGGGGATGGGAGGGACGATAGCCAGCGTTCCGAGCGAAGAAGGATATGAGAGCTCCCTTTCCGTTGAGGAAATCCTGAGGCTCGCGGGCCTTGAATTAAAGTGGGAGGTAGAAGCTAGAGACCTTTTGAACATTGACAGCACTCTAATCCAGCCCGAGGATTGGGTTCTGCTAGCTGAGACCGTCTTCGAGGCCTTCGAGGAGTTCGATGGGGTGGTGATTACCCATGGAACCGATACGCTGGCTTACACAGCCTCCATGCTGAGCTTCATGGTGAGGAACCCTCCCGTGCCGATAGTCCTGACGGGGGCAATGAGGCCCATCACAGAGCCGGGCAGCGATGCGCCAAGGAACTTGTGGACCGCCTTGAGGTTCGCTATAGAAGGTGTTCCGGGGGTTTACGTGGCCTTCATGGATAAAGTCATGCTGGGCGTGAGGGTCTCTAAGGTGAGGGCTGTAGGTCTTAACGCCTTTCAGAGCATAAACTATCCAGACATCGCCTACGTAAAGGGCAACAGGATTCACTGGAATGCTAAACCTCCCAAACTAGAGGGGGAGCCCGTTCTTGACACGCGTCATGAGCCAAGGGTTCTCGTCCTCAGGCTCGTTCCGGGGATGGAGGGGGACGTGCTGGAAGCCGCCCTTGAGCTCGGGTACAGGGGGATAGTCCTCGAGGGATACGGGGTTGGTGGAATTCCCTATAGAGGTAGGGACCTCCTTGATGTGGTGAGAAGAGTGGCAACGGAAATTCCGGTCGTAATGACGACCCAGACTCTCTATGATGGTGTTGACCTGACGAAGTACAAAGTTGGCAGAAAGGCCTTGGAGGTGGGCGTCATACCCGCGGGAGACATGACGAAGGAAGCCACAATTACTAAGCTCATGTGGATCCTCGGCCACACGAGGGACGTAGGAGAGGTAAGGAGGCTTATGCTGACTAATATGGTGGGAGAAATAGGAAAATCAGCGTAGTTTCTTCAACTCCTCCTCCCCTATAATGAGGGGTCTGTTGGCCTCGTAAACGTCTGCGAGCTCCCACACGACTTCTCCCCTGTTCATGGCCTCGGCGTACTTCCTCGCTATCTCGACGGCCTTCTCGTAGCTGTCCGCCTCAACGATTCTCCTCACGTACCACTTCCTACTCCCGAACCTGAGCTTGAACTCGGCCATATACATGGGGATCACCGCTGGATGATATTTTGCCGGCATAAAAAGGTTTGCGGTCGAAAAGGTAAAGATAATAAGCCTATGACGAATGGTCTCGGGGGGATGGGATATGGAGCCGCTCATGGATAGGGTTCTGAGGGAGTGGAGGGGAAAGAGGGTCGCCATAACGATAGGGAGCGAGCACTCCTTCACAGGAATTTTGGAAGATTTTGACGGGGAGGTGCTGTTGCTTAGAAATGTTGTCGATGTTGTGGGAAACAGGGGCAAGGCCATGATAGTAGCCCTGGAGGATGTCAGCTGGATAATGCTCCTGGAGTGATGCTTATGAAGGCTGTTGCCTTCGTTGGTTACAAGAAGAGTGGCAAAACGACGACAATTGAGGCTGTTGCGAGGGTTCTCAGGGAGAGGGGCCACCGCATCGCCATAGCCAAGAGCATGCATGTTGACTTCGACAGGGAAAACAGCGATACCTGGCGCTTCTCACAGATTGCAGAGGCCGTTATCGTCCATGCTCACGACACCGATGCGCTCCTCTTCAAAGCTAAGGACATGAACGCTCTGTTCTCGATGGTTTCAGCTGACTTCCTGCTGCTGGAGGGCTTCAAGTCGGTCAAGCACGTCCCCAAGATAATATGTGCCAGAGACGCTAAGGAAGTCGAGGAGCTCAACGACGGCCTGGCAATAGCTGTGAGCGGTGTGGTTGCTGGTACGGGCGTGACGGAGATTGTGGGCCTGCCCGTGATAGACGCCACGCGGGAGCCGGAGAGGTTGGCTGACCTAATAGAAAAGCGGGCCTTTATGCTTCCTAACATAAACTGCCGCATGTGCGGCTACACATGCTATGAGATGGCCAAGATGATAGTGAAGGGTGAAAAAACACCCAAGGACTGCGTCGTTCTAAGCTCAAAGCCAAGGGTGGCCGTGAGGATAGACGACCAGCCTCTCCCGATGAAGGACTGGGTGCAGGAGCTCGTGGAGAAGACTATAAAGGGCATGCTCTCGGCAATGAAGGGCTACAGGGAAGGGAGGAAGATAGAGATTGTGATTAGGGATGAGTGAGGTGTCTGGGGCTGAGCTAAATTGTCTTAACTCCTCTCCTCTTGGCAAGCTTTCTCAGCTTTTTATCGAACGTTGCAAGTATTGCATCGTTGAAGCGTGACAATGAGAGCTTTTCTTCTTCAAGCAGGAGAAGGGCTTTTCTCACGATGTTTGCATCTTCCCTTAGGTTTCTAGATCTCGGGTCGCTTGTGTACTCATTAAGCATTTCCTTTGCTTCTTTGAGTGAAAGTCCATTGTTCTTGAAGAACCACACATGCTCTTGCTCAAAGGTGTCGTAGATTAAAACGTTGGTGGCATGCATTCTCTCATGCCCTCCTCAATTGACCTCTCTATTTCCTCTGTGCTCAAGCTTCTTCCAAGCTTCAGAGTCTTTCTTTTTCTTTTTAGTCTCTGGAGGATTATCCTATCGCCTTCAAGTTTAACTTCAAGCAGTTCGCCTTCTTTTATGCCGAGTGCTTTTCTTATCTCCGCGGGAATTGTAACCTGATAATTTCAGGTCACTTTGGTTACTATCATAGTAAATCCACTCGATAATAGTTATGCTTTTCTAAATCCAAGGGTGCATCTTCTGTAACTCTCAAACTTCATCAGCTTTATTCTCCTTGCTCTGTTCCTTGCAGTAAACCCCTCTTATCTGCTCCATCAAGTAGGGGAATTGCTGGGCTAATACTTCTGCCGTAATTTAGATTTTTTAGACTCTCTTTATGCGGACTCCTTTTCTTTTTGCAAGAGTTCTCGCCGGTTTTGGTAGCTTGGCTGATCTGGATTGAAAAGTCAAGTACAAACTAATACACCCACATACAAGATGAAGGCGGTAGGGAGAAACGGTTTAACATGGTGTTCACCCCTCCCCTAATAATGCGCCTGAAATCTTTTAAAAATCCACGGCGGCGGGGATAATGAAGGTGTGGAGCATGTTCTCCCACTTTATTAAGCACTTCGAAGAGCCTCTGCTCGCCCTCAGCAACGCCCCCCATAGGGGAGGCCTAGCCACGGCAAGGGGCTTCTTCTTCATGCAGGTTCACAAGAACTACTCCGGGGATTATAGAAGGGACTGCGCCGAATTTGAGAGGGAACATGGCCTGAGCGGCTTCGTCGGCTTCATGACGGCCGTGGATGTAACCAAGGTGCTCGCTGTTGCAAAGGAAGGGCCGGTAGAGGCCTACGTGACGGCTGGAATAACAAATCCTGCTATAGCAGGAGATGAGCCGCCTCCGTGGAAACCTGGCACCATAAATATCGCCCTCGTCATCCAGGAGGGTCTCACGGTTGGTGCAATGGCGAACGCAATAATGACGGCCACGGAGGCAAAGACATACACCCTGCTGACCCTCGGTTACAATGCAACTGGAACGACGAGCGACGGCATCGGAGTGTTCGCACCCCCCGGAGATGTTGAGTGGGCCGGCACCGCCACAAGGCTCGGCCTCGCCACCGGTCGGGCTGTCAGGAGGGCCTTGGAGGAGAGTATCGAGAGATGGGAGAGAAGCCGGGGAGAATATTCCAGGTTGGTGAGAGCATGAGGGGAGAGCTTCTGAAAAGGCTTCAGGAAAAAGGAGTTCCTCTTGACGCGATGCTCGACGCGGCTATGGAACTCTACATCGGTGAGAACGCCGAGAATGTCAGGGAGAAACTTAGAAAGGTCATGCTCCGCTATCTCAAGGACATCAACGTTCAGGCCCTTTTGATGGCGGCTCTTCTGCTTGATGATGGGTTTGGGATTGAAGGAGACCCCGTCAACTTGGTGGCGGACGAGCTGATAGGCATAGCCATAGCGGAGTATATAGGAGGGAAGATGGCCCTCTTCAACTTCTTCTACTACGACACGCGGAAACCAGGTATTCTCGCCGAGCTTTCCCCTTTCCTCGACGACGCGATAGGTGGCTTTATAGCTGGGTGCATGACGCGGCTATTTTCTGAGCCCCTCTCTCCATCTGAGGGCGATGAAAAGAGCTATGAAGAACAGCGTGATGTAATAGCTGACATCGAAGGGGAGGACACCGGCAAGGCCAAGGGTGTAGAGGAGCGTGAGGATTAACACTAAAGCTAATAGCACCCTGTATGCCTTCTTTCTCTCCATGGTTAATGGTTAGGGAAAGGGCTTAAAAGCCTGCCGCCCATCTCCTTTCATGCGGCCCCTGCTGGCTTTCTTCACAAGGATACCTGCACGTGGGGAGCTTGAAGAAGCAAGGAAAGACATTTGGATGTTACCTCTTCTGGCACCGATTACGACAGCTCCCGCTGCGGTAATACTTTACTTCCAACCACCGTTCGCGAACGTGTTGGCGGTCTTGGCCCTTTACCTGACCATTGGCCTGCTTCACCTTGACGGTTTAGCTGACTTCGCTGACGGTGTTATGGTTAAAGGCGACCGCGAAAGGAAGATAAAGGCTATGAAGGACGTTAATACAGGGATAGCGGGCCTCTTTGCGGCTGTCATGGTATTGCTCATTCAAGCGGAGACGCTCTCCGTTCTGCCCTTCTACGCCCTCTACTTGGCGGAGCTAAACTCGAAATTCGCAATGCTTCTTGCCCTTGCCACGAGGCGGCCGCTCGGCCAGGGTCTTGGAAGGTTCTTCATGGAAGGAATGGATGGAGAAAGGCTCCTCTTGGGGACGTTCCTTTACGCGCTTCTCCTTGCTCCCGCCGTGATTTATGATTCCCGAGCCTTGCTGGTAGTTGTTGGGCTTCTGGTAGGTGCCTACACGATAAAGCTCGCCCTAGATAATTTTGGGGGCCTCAACGGGGACTGCATTGGGGCTGTTGCAGAGGTTACGAGAGCAGGAACGCTATTGACATTGGCAGTTGGGCTGTGTTAGGGCTGTATCCCCGGAATCACGTTAAGCTCATCCAGTTCCCTATCCACGATGGCCGCGTAGGGTATGTAGCCGTGCTCCAGGGCCTTTCTGCGGAAGTCTAAAATTCTCGCCAAATTATCCTCATTTCTCGTTCCATCGTCAACGTAGTCCACCACAAGCACAATCTTTCCGGCATTTACCATCTTGTCGAGGCGTGATACCTTTTCATCCTTCCAGGGGCTCGGTTCAAGCCCATTGTAGAAGACGTCTTCGGATGCCCAGCCGGAGACGACCTTTAAGAGCTTCCCGTCGTCGTAGTCAAGGAGTCTCTCGCCGTTTTGTGGGATTATCATAAAATTGGGTCCCACTTTGGTTCTGGTGTAGTTGGCTATCTCCAGGATGAACTCGATCATTCTTTTCGCCGTCCAGTTTTCGTCGTAGCCTTTTTTCGCCCAGTATTCGAACTCGTCAACTCTGTCAAGGTAGACCCCCATAAATCCCTGGGCTATTATCCTGTCGAGGTACGAGAAGATGATGTTTTTCCACGCTTCATCCCAGTATTTGACCGCATAGCATCCTGACCACTCCGGATTTTCTTCCCCAAGCCACGCTGGTGGGTTCTCGTTCCACTCCTCCCGCCAGTAGAATCGGTAATCCTCAGCTTCACCGATGCTTATGTAAGCGATGGGGATAATTCCTGAATTCTTGAGCTTCTCGATGTCCTCCCTGGAATAGGCTCCCTCGTCCGTTCCGTCGCGCGAGTAGTCGATAACCACGAGGTCGAAGCCGCTGTTGGCTATCTCGTCTGGGTCCGCGTTCTGGAACTGGTAGGCCCAGCTCTTAATGCTCTCTATTTGTGGAGCCTTGGTTAGTTTCGGTGTGGTGTATATTGTATGGTCTCTGTGTGGGTTACGGTAGTAGTCATTGTATGGGTAACAGTTTTTGTTACAGTTAAGACCCTTGTAACGGTATTGGGTGCCTCTGCTTTGGGGGAGTGGTGCTGGGCCGAAATGCACGCCGACACGCCAACCACCAAGACTGTCAGGAGCATGAGAAGCAGCTTTTCGACACTCATATTTGACTTGTCATCTCCCGCATACTTTAAATTTCACCTCAACAACATCATGTTTAAATCGCTGGACAAGGCACAAGCAATCTAGGTTACTGGAAAAGAATTAGGGGTTCGACGCCCATGAGAGTTCCGATAATAATCCTTGCCGGTGGAAAATCGATGCGTATGGGGCGAGAGAAGCCTGTTCTTAGGGTGGGGGATAGACCAATGCTCCTCCGGGTCTACGAGGCGGCCGAGAAAGTTGGGGAGGTGCTGGTGGCCGTCTCAAAGAACGCTCCAAAAACGCGGGAGCTGTGCCTTAAAGAAAAAATTCCCTTCGTCGAGACGCCTGGCAGTGGATATGTGACTGATGTTCGCTGGCTCCTACGGGAATTTGGGCCGTTCATAAGCGCTCCTGCCGATGTCCCCTTCGTCAAGTTCTCCGACTTCTACGCCTTCTTAAAGACCTTCGACGGAAGGACGAGCCTTACAGGTGTCCTACCTCTCCGCCTTGTCCCCCGGGACCTGAATCCCCTCATCTATCGGGGCTACGCGATCGTTGGCCTAAACGCGGTGGCGGAAGAAGGGGAAGAGTTCTTCGAGCTGAGCAACCCGCTATTGGCGCTGAACGTTAACACTCCCGATGACTTAGAACTTGCGAGGAAGATTGCCTTTCTTTTGAAGTGATTAGAGGCGACCGCTGGGCTGAGTACTTGAGACAGGATGCTTTTCGCGTGATTCGAATAATATTCAATAACAGCTATCTCACCTAAAAATGCTGAGATATTTTTCTTTTGGGCAAATGGTGGGTTGTGGGGGGTTTGGAGGGTTTTAGTAATGTTTTGTTGGGGGATGAGAGCATTCCTTTCAACCCAAACCCTATTGAAATCGTATCTTTTCCCAATTACTTGGCTAGAAGGTTTTAATTTTTGATTTAATTGGTTGAGAAACCGTTGGAAGCCTCATGATCACTTTCGATCATTGAAATTATAGGGTTTTTTAGAAGCTTTTTACCAAAAGTTTTGACTTCTCAAGACTGCATTTCAAGCCCTCTCAAGGCCTTGTTAAGACCCCCTCGCCAAAAACATTATAAAATCCAAGACTCCTAAGAAGAGTATGGGGGAAGACAAGCAAAAAGCCCGCCTGTTCCAATAAGACTCAAAGAGAATAAGAGAATTGACGAGGCGAGGCCAAAAATATCTTTCATAGCCTTGGCTCGTCTCTTAGAGCTCTGAAGGTCTTATCGTACTCCTTCCGCCCGCAAATATCTCCATCCTTCTTTCTGCGCGCTCCATTAACTCTATCGCCTTCTCCGGCATGCCGTCTTCACGATTTCCTCGAGCATTCCAAGCTCTTCCCTTAACTCTTCTTTTGCCTCGATAGGATCTATGTAATCGTCAAAAAGCCCGAGCAGTTTCTCGCAGTTTTTTCCAGAGTTTCTCCCACTCTTAATTGATGTTCATTTCATATCACCGCCTTCCGGCTGGCCGAACTCGTTAAAAAGTATGGTAAAAACCAAAAAGTTTGCTAAACTTGTCGAGTCAATTTTGGATATTCGACAAGTTACTGTCGCATCTAATTCCTAAACCTGGCTAGGTTGTCATTTCGTTTGTTATTTATCTATTGATTTTTTTAGTTAGTTCATCGTTTCACCACACTTCTTCCCGAGTAATGGATATTATGTCCAAACATCCAAAGGGAAAGTTTATAGGCTGTAGCCACAATTGAAGGATCTGGACAATTTATCCAGGTGGTCAAGATGGAGATAGTAAAGAAGGACATCATTCAGGAGTACGCCAGCTGGAGCAACCTCGACGTTCTGGAGAATGCCAACCGCTATCCTGGTCCGACGGGCTTCTTCGCCTACGTGATGGAAGAAGCTCTGAAGGAGAGTATCTTGCTAATCCCTAAAGGGGGAAGAGAGGCTCACTTCTCCGGAGACATCTACATCCATAAGCTTCCCTACAGCCTTTACATACCTTACTGCACCGGCCACAGCACGGCGAGGCTCCTCGAGAAGGGGCTCAAAACCCCGACGATAGCGTCGAGGCCGGCCAGGCACTTTGATACCTACGTGGATCATATAGCCAACTACCTCATCACCATGCAACACCACTTCAGCGGCGCCCAGGCTCTAAGCTCGGTCGAGTGGTACGCGGGGCCGTTCATAAGGAAAGATGGCCTCGACAGGCGTAAAATCAGACAGCAGATTCAAAGGCTGGTCTACAACCTCAACTACCCGAGTAGAGTTGGAATGCAGACACCCTTCACCAACTTCACCGTAACGCTCGACACCCCGAAGAAGATGCTCGAGGGCGACCACGCGGTTTACGATGGTAAAAAGCTCGAACCCCTCGGTGAATACGAGAGGGAAGCGAAGGAATTCTTCATAGCTCTGACCACCGTGAACCTGCCGAGACTCGCCCTGAAGGCCAGAGGGGACGACGATAGGTTCTGGGAGGAGTACGAAAGAATCCTCGAAACCGTGAAAATGACTACCGACTGGTTCCGTGAGCGCTACGTGAGGCTGATAACGAACTACCGCCAGATGTACCAGATGATCCACCTCTATCTTGAAGAGTTCCCGAGCAGTCACTTCAATACCATTGGAATCCTCGGCCTTCCAGAGGCTGCTGTCATTTACCTTAACGAGCCTGAACTCTGGACTGAAGGGAGCAGAAGGGGCTGGCTTAAAGCCGCGGAGGTAATGAAGGAGATGGTAGAATTCGCGACGGCCAAAGCAAGGGAATGGATGCGGAAAACCGGGACGCCCTGGAATGTCGAGGAAGTTCCAGGTGAGAGTGCGGCCGCAAAGCTCGCCATAAGGGATCTCCGCGAGTTCCCCGAGCTCAAAGAGTACCTCAGCGATCCAGAGAACTCCATTTATTCAACCAGCGTAGCGCCCTACTACGGCTCCCTCGAGTTAGCTGATAGGATACGCATAGAGGAAAAGGTTCAGAGGAGCTTCACCGGCGGGGTTATGATGCACATCTTCCTCGGAGAGGAGCCTGACCCGGAGGCACTTGCAAAGCTCACCAAGAGGCTCATGAAGACAGACCTCGTCTACTGGAGCTACACTCCCGCTGTAACGGTCTGCAACGATTGTAAATTTTCAACCACAGGCCTTCACACCCACTGTCCGAGATGCGGAAGCGAGAACGTCGAGATATGGAGCAGGATTATCGGCTATTATCGCCCGCTCAGGAACTGGAACCCCTTCAGGAAGAAGGAGTTCTGGATGAGGAGGCACTACTCCTCCTGATTTCTTTTTGGAGGTGGTCCAATGCTCACGAGCGGCTGGAAGAGCGTCAGCATGGTTGATGTTCGCGGCAAGGTTACCTTCACCCTCTGGCTCTGCGGCTGCAATCTGAGGTGCCCCTTCTGCCACAACTGGCGCATCGCTGAAGGCCTTGACTGCTTCCCCCTCGACAGAGAAGCCCTCCTCGGGGAGCTTGAATCGAGTTCGTTTTTGATAGACTACTTCCACGTCACGGGTGGCGAGCCGCTGATTCAATGGTGGGAGCTGAGCTCGCTCTTCGCCGGGGTGAAGCTCCTTGATGTCCCAATTAGCCTGAACACCAACCTCACCCTGGTGAAACCCCTCGAAAAGCTCCTTAATGTCGGGCTCGTTGACCACATCGCGACCGACCTGAAGGCGCCACCCGAGCTGTACGGTCTCCCTACCGGGGCTACTGAGAGACTCTGGAACCTTTTCTTCAGGGGGCTTGAGGTCGTCTCTGACCACGGAATCCCGCTTGAACTAAGAATCCCGGTGGCGAGGGGGCTCAACCAGTGGCCCTACATCGAGGAAGGGCTGAAGATAATAAACACTGACTTCCGCGTCGTCCTAAACCCTCTCGTCGGAAGACCCCTAACTAACCTGAGGGACGAGAACTGGTGCTCTCGGCACTGCTGGCCTAGGAAAGAAGTTTATGAACTCAAAGAAAAACTGGAAGGGCTTTCTGAAAGTTTACGTCAGCAGTCTCTTCAAAAACCCAATGGGATCAAGCGAACACAATGGAGGCAATGTAACCGAAAAATTTATAAATAGTCCAAAGGAACCTATGACTGGAAGCAACATCAGGTAACTAAAAGCTTCCGATAGATAAAAAAACTAAAAGAGAGGAGGTGGGGGAAATGGCCCAGCTTGCAGGCCAGCCCATACTTATACTCCCCGAAGGGACTCAGAGGTATGTCGGTAGAGATGCCCAGAGGATGAACATTCTCGCCGCTAGGATCGTCGCCGAGACCATCAGGACTACCCTTGGACCAAAGGGCATGGACAAGATGCTCGTGGACAGCCTTGGTGACATCGTCATCACCAATGACGGTGCCACTATTCTCGACGAGATGGACATCCAGCACCCTGCTGCCAAGATGATGGTTGAGGTTGCAAAGACCCAGGACAAGGAGGCCGGTGACGGTACCACCACCGCTGTTGTCATCGCCGGCGAGCTCCTCAGGAAGGCTGAAGAACTGCTCGACCAGAACATCCACCCGAGCATTGTCATCAAGGGTTACACCCTTGCTGCCCAGAAGGCCCAAGAGATACTCGACAGCATAGCCAAGGACGTTAAGCCCGACGATGAGGAGATACTTCTCAAGGCCGCAATGACTGCAATCACGGGTAAAGCTGCTGAGGAGGAGAGGGAGTACCTTGCCAAGCTTGCCGTTGAGGCCGTTAAGCTCGTCGCCGAGGAGAAGGACGGCAAGTTCAAGGTTGACATTGACAACATCAAGCTCGAGAAGAAGGAGGGCGGTAGCGTTAGGGACACCAAGCTCATAAGGGGTGTCGTCATCGACAAGGAGGTTGTTCACCCCGGCATGCCCAAGAGGATTGAGAAGGCCAAGATCGCCCTCATCAACGACGCCCTCGAGGTCAAAGAGACTGAAACCGACGCCGAGATAAGAATTACAAGCCCTGAGCAGCTCCAGGCCTTCCTCGAGCAGGAGGAGAGGATGCTCAAGGAGATGGTCGATAAGATCAAGGAGGTTGGAGCAAACGTAGTCTTCGTCCAGAAGGGCATTGACGACCTCGCGCAGCACTACCTCGCCAAGTACGGAATACTGGCAGTGAGGAGGGTCAAGAAGAGCGACATGGAGAAGCTCGCGAAAGCTACTGGAGCAAAGATCGTTACCAACATCAGGGACTTAACTCCAGAGGATCTCGGTGAGGCTGAGGTCGTCGAGGAGAGGAAGGTTGCTGGAGAGAACATGATCTTCGTCGAGGGCTGCAAGAACCCGAAGGCAGTAACGATACTCATCAGAGGTGGAACAGAGCACGTCGTCGATGAGGTCGAGAGGGCCCTTGAGGACGCCATCAAGGTCGTCAAGGACATCCTAGAGGATGGAAAGATCGTCGCCGGTGGTGGAGCTAGTGAGCTCGAGCTCGCAATCAGGCTCGACGAGTACGCCAAGGAGGTCGGCGGTAAGGAGCAGTTAGCAATTGAAGCCTTCGCCGAGGCCCTCAAGGTCATACCGAGGACTTTGGCTGAAAACGCCGGTCTTGACCCAATCGAGACCCTCGTGAAGGCCATCGCCGCCCACAAGGAGAAGGGCCCGACCATCGGTGTTGACGTCTACGAGGGCGAGCCTGCCGACATGATGGAGAGGGGTGTCATCGAGCCCGTCAGGGTCAAGAAGCAGGCCATCAAGAGCGCCAGTGAGGCGGCAATAATGATCCTCAGGATCGATGACGTCATCGCCGCCCAGAAGCTCGAGAAAGAGAAGGAGGGCGAGAAGGGCGGAGAAAGCAGCACCGACACAGACACTGAGTTCTGAAGCCCTCTGACTCTTCTTTCTCCTTCCGATATTTGCCCTTAGTTGCCTGCTTCTGAACCGGAAACCGTATAAATTGGTGGTGTCACTTCTTCTTGGGGGAGCATGGTCCGGATTGGAATAATAGGAACGGGGCTGGCTGGTCTCACCGCGGCCATAGCCCTTGCTGAGAAAGGATTCGAGGTTACCGTAATCGGACCGGGGCCCAGGTATTCGAACTCCTATCTAGCTCAGGCCGGAATAGCCCTGCCAGTGCTGAAAGGCGATTCTCCAAGGGCTCATGTCCTTGACACGCTGAGGGGTGGGAAGTTTCTCAATGATGAGGCCGTCGTCTGGAACGTCATCTCAAAGGCTTCCGAAGCCTACGACTTCTTGATATCCCTTGGCGTCCAGTTCACAGAAAACGAGCTCGAGGGCGGCCACTCCTTCCCCCGCGTCTTCACGATAAGGAACGAGACCGGCAGGCATATTATGAAGCTCCTCTTCACTCATGCAAAGGAGCTGAACGTTCACTTCGTCAAGGGGATAGCCGAAGAGCTGGCCGTCGTGGGCCGCAAGGCGATCGGAGTCTTTATGGAGGGAGAGCTCTGGAGGTTCGACGCCGTTGTCATTGCAACGGGAGGTTACTCTGCCCTCTTCAAGTACACGGCTGGCTCCTCCCTAAACCTTGGAACCCTAATAGGGGACGCGGCCCTCAAGGGGGCACGGCTCAGGGACTTGGAGTTCGTCCAGTTTCATCCGACAGGCTTCGTGGGAAAGCACGGCGTTAAGCTCATAAGTGAGGCCGTAAGGGGAGCCGGTGCGAAGCTCGTAACCGGGGATGGAGAGCGGTTCGTCAACGAGCTCGAGACGAGAGACGTCGTCGCGAGGGCGATATACCTGAAAATGCTTGAAGGGAAAGGGGTCTTTCTTGACGCCACGGAGATAAAGGACTTCAAGTCGAGGTTCCCCGGGATATACGCCTTCCTGAGAAAGGAGGGCATAAACCCGGCCAGAGACCTCATACCTGTGACCCCCGTAGCTCATTACACCATGGGGGGCGTGAACACCGATATATGGTATAGAACGGACATAGAGAACCTCTACGCCATAGGAGAAGCGGCGGCTAACGGCTTCCATGGGGCCAATAGACTTGCCAGCAACTCCCTTCTGGAGTGTGTTGTGAGCGGTCTTGAGGTTGGAAGAACAATAGCGAGGGACAGGCCAAGGGGGGAGGTCGTAGGAGAGCCGAGGTATGAGGGGTTCGAAGCAGGAGACATCGAAGGGCTAAGAGAGCTCCTCTGGAATCATGCGGGCATCGTGAGGGATGCAGAAGGGCTCAGAGAGGGTCTCAGGAAGTTGGAGGGCATTGAGGCCGACCCAAGGCTGAAGCTCCTTGCAAGAGGAATCTTAGAATGCGCCCTGACAAGGGAAGAAAGTAGGGGAGCCCACTATCGCACTGACTTTCCCTTCACGAGGGAGGAGCTCAGGAAGCCGAGCTTTTTTGACGGGAAGTGCAAGCTTGGGTAAAAAGAAACGGTTTAGTAATGCCTTCTTAAAAAGAGGAAAAGGGAGACCCAAAGAGTAACTCCAAATTGACTTCCTTTTCGCACCTGAAGGGCGAGGCTTTCAAAAGAAAAATGTAAAAGAAAGAATTGCGAGCTTGACTACCTCAGCCACTTCTCCATCCATCCGACTATTAGCTCAAGCCTCCTGACCCTGTGCTTCGGCTTACCAGAGCGGCTTAAGTCGTGGTTCTCTCCTGGAAATATTGCAAGTTCAACTGTCTTGCCGAGGTGCCTGAGGGCCGTGAAGAGCTGGAGTGCCTCTGGGAGCCAGCAGCGGTAGTCCTCCATCGAGTGAATTATCAGTAGGGGTGTCTCTATGTTCGGCGCGTATTTCAGTGGGCTTTTGTCCCAGTAAGCTTGGGTGTTGCTCCAGGGATCACCTCCTATCTGGTCGGGCGCGAAGTAGTAGCCGATGTCCGTTGTGCCGAAGAAGCTCACCCAGTTGGAGATGGAGCGTTGCGTAACAGCGGCTTTAAAGCGGTTGGTGTGGCCCACTATCCAGTTTGTCATGAAACCGCCGTAAGAACCGCCGGTGACCCCGATTCTTTCTGCGTCGATGAAGTCGAAGCGCTTTAACGCCTCGTCAACGACCTCCATTAGGTCTTGATAGTCCCTTTCGCCATAGCGCCCCCTGATGTCCGCAAACTCTTCGCCGTAGCCGTCGCTTCCCCTTGGGTTGGAGAAGATCACGACGAAGCCTTTCGCTGTTAAAACGTGGAATTCATGCATGAAGGCATAGCCGTAGGCTGTCTTTGGCCCGCCGTGGATTTCCAGAACGGCCGGATACTTTTTGCCAGGCTTGAAACCAACGGGCTTCATTATCCAGGCGTCTATCTCTGCGCCATCACTTGCCCTGACTTTGAAGTGCTCGGGCTTTGAAAGGCTGTATTCTCTTATCCAGCCGTTGAAGTTCGTGACCCTCTTCTCCTTCCCGTCACGCAGGACGTAGAGCTCGAGCGGGGTAACAGCATCCTGGGCGGTGAAAGCTATGTAGTCACCGATGGAGAAGCTTTCAACGCTCTTGTCTCCTCCAACGATGCGCTCTATCTTTCCTTCGAGGTTAACCCTGAAGAGGTTTGCTCTAGGACCATCGGTGGCCACGTAATAGACCCAGCTATCTTTGAAGACCAGCTCGGCCCTCTGTGGTCCTCTCACGTCGCTGTTCAGGGAGTTGTAGGCTGTTCTATCCAAGCTATTGGTCAGTTTTCTGAGCTCGCCCGTCTTAGGATTGTAGTGGTATATATGGGCGTTCGTGGGTATTCCACGCTCGAGGGTGTTCGCTTTGAGGATGAATGTCCCGTCGTCGAGCGGGACGAAGTCGAGGATCCTCCATTTGCCTAGTGTTAGTCTCTTGACCTTCCTGCCCTCCAGAACGTAGAGGTCGCTTATCATGGGCCTCTTTTCCCTGTCTTCTTGAGCGGTGAAGTAAAGCTTTCCGCCGTGGAACCTTATCGTGCTGACGTGGAGGTTCTTGGGTGTTAAGCGCCTCTTCCTCCCGGTTTCAACATCCACTAGGTAAACGACGTTCCTCTTCCCATAGACCCAGCCAAGCCCGTTAAACCAGAAGGGAATTTCCTTGATGATGTGAACGTCGTCTTTACCCTTCTTCTCAACGTCGATCGGAGTTACAACTGCTATGCTCTTCCCGTCCTCGGTGAAGCGGAGGTCCGTTATTCCGTATTTAAACTTGGTCAAAAGCTTAGCCTCACCGCCGTCCGTTGGGATGACGTAGAGCTCGGCCTCCTTGCTCTCCTTTTCGCGTTTCGATGTAAATGCCACCAGCTTTCCATCTGGCGAAAAGCGCGGGTTGGCATCTTTTTTTCCGGCTGTGAAGGGCTTAACTTTCCGACCGTCGTAGAGGTAGAGCTTTGAGAAGTAGTCGTTTTCTTGAAGATTTATTTCTGTAACTTGAAAGACCAGCTTCTTGCCGTGGGCGTCGAGATTGCCAACGAGCTTGAACTTTTCGAGGTCCTTGATTTCGAGCCCTTTCATGAGGGCCACCGGATGAGATAGGGCCTTTTTCGTATAAAAAGTTTAGCGTTTCGGTGAATATCTCAATGAGTTCACTGGGGACGGGGAGATTTGGGTTCTTATCCCGAGTGGGGAATACCTTTAAATCCTGATCTTCGAGCATTCATAGGGTGATGAAGGATGGCGGAGGAGCTAATCGAGGTTAAGATACCCAAGAGCCTCTATGAGCGCATAAAGGCGAGGATAGAGGGGACGGGCTTTGAAAGCGTTGATGAGTACGTAACCTACGTCCTTAGGGAGGTCCTGGCGAGCCTCGAAGAGGAAGAGGAGGAAGAGGTCTTCAGCGAGGAGGAGGAAGAGAAAGTCAAGGAGAGGCTCAGGGCCCTTGGCTACCTCGACTGAGGTGGTGTCATGGTATCAAAGCCCCATGGTGGCAGGCTTATACGCAGGATAGTCGCAGAGAGAACCCGCGAGAGGATACTTAGTGAGCAGCATGAATATCCGTCCGTTCAGATAGATCATGGCAGGGCCATAGATATTGAAAACATAGCTCACGGGGTTTATTCGCCCCTAAAAGGCTTCCTGACGAGCGACGACTTCCAGAGCGTTTTAGATAATATGCGCCTGAGCAACGACCTTCCCTGGACGATTCCCATAGTCCTCGACATCAAAGAGAAAACCTTCGACGAGGGTGATGCGATACTCCTCTACCATGGGAATCTGCCAATAGCGAGGATGCACGTGGAGGAGATATACACTTATGACAAGAAGGAGTTCGCCCGGAAGGTCTTTAAGACCACTGACCCTAACCACCCGGGCATCGCCAAGGTCTATTCCCTGGGCGACTATCTTGTGGGGGGAGAGATAGAGCTCCTGAATGAGGTTCCTAATCCCTTTGCCCAATATACTCTTCGGCCCATCGAAACTAGGGTTCTCTTTAAGGAGCGTGGCTGGAAGACGATAGTTGCGTTCCAGACGAGGAATGTGCCACATCTTGGCCACGAATATGTTCAGAAAGCTGCCCTCACGTTCGTAGACGGCCTCTTCATAAATCCGGTCCTCGGCAGGAAGAAGAAGGGGGATTACAGGGACGAGGTTATCATAAAGGCCTATGAGGTGCTCTTTGAGCACTACTATCCCAAGAACGCCGCTGTCCTTGCCACCGTAAGGTACGAGATGCGCTACGCTGGGCCTAGGGAGGCTATTCATCACGCCATCATGAGGAAGAACTTTGGAGCAACGCACTTCATCGTCGGGAGAGACCACGCGGGGGTCGGCAATTACTACGGTCCCTACGAGGCCTGGGAGCTCTTCGACGAGTTCCCTGACCTCGGCATAACGCCGATGTTCATCAGAGAGGCCTTCTACTGCAGGAAGTGTGGTGGCATGGTGAACGCGAAAATTTGCCCTCACAGCGAGGAGTTCCACGTCAGAATCAGTGGCACCAAGCTCAGGAAGATGATAATGAGCGGTGAGAAGCCGCCAGAGTATATGATGAGGCCTGAGGTCTACGAGGTTATAAGGAGCTTTGATAATCCCTTCGTAGAGTGAAGCTAGATGTTGCCCTTTAATTTTATCTTTCGTCAATGAGACTCCCTGAAGGAACTTAAATGGGGGAAGGGTGTTGGCCCTCATTATCCATCATTGGGACACGGACGGCATAACAACTGCGGCCCTCCTCGTTAGAGCACTTGAGCTTGGGGATTTCAAGAACATGACACCACCGATAGGGGAGTTCCGGTTCGATGGAAAGATTTGGGCGGCTATCGAAAGGGCAGATAAGCTTTACGTCCTCGACTTAAATCTCCCCCAAGAGGTCGAGAAAGTTCCCGTCGAAACGCTCTTCATAGACCACCACATCCAGCCGAGGATTAAGAATCCGAGAGTTAGGCAGGTAAATCCAGCCCTTGAAGGGAAGCATTATCCTTCGGCATCATTGGTAGTCTCGGAGCATTTCGGAATATTCAATGCCTGGAGCGCCCTTGGTGCTGTGGGTGATATAGGTGAGAAAGCCTTCGAGTTATCTCGTGTTGAGGAGCTTCTAAAGGGGGAGGGACTTTCAAGGGAGGACGCCTTAAAGCTTGTCGAGCTGATTGACTCGAACTACATTGTGATGGATAGAATGGCGGTTGAGGAAGCTCTTCATGTCCTTTTAAACTATGAGCTTAGAGAATTGCTCGAATATGAGCCGTGGATTAGGAGGGTGGAGGCAATAAAGGAGGCTGTTGAGGAAGTTATGTCGAGTGTTGAGGAGAGAAACGGCTTCGCCATAGTTGATTTCGAGAGCCCCTTCAACATAATCTCGAAGGTGGCCAGAAAGCTCGTGTGGGAGAAGGGTTACCGGGGTGCAGTCGTCGTGAACCGCAACTTCCACGGAAAGGCTCAGGTTTACTTCAGAGTCTCACCGAAGGAAGCCGAGAGGATAAGTGTTTTAACTATAATCGGGAAGCTGAGGGGTCTCGGGGTGAACGCGGGCGGTAAGAGGGAGGTAATTGGTTGTATCTGCGAGAGGGGGAAGCTTGATGAAGTTTTGAGTGTAATCGATGCTTACCTGGGGTGATTATGATGGAGGAGGTTAGGGTTAATCCTGAGGATGTCAAGAAGGTCTTCGTAATAGGGCTTGATTCAGCGCCACCTGAGCTTTTATTCAGCAGATTTTTGGAGGATTTGCCCAACATTAGGTGGCTCGTGGAGCACTCGATATATGGGCCCATGCAGAGCACGATTCCCGCCATTACTATTCCAGCCTGGATGGTTATGGCAACGGGAAAGACGCCAGGTGAGCTCGGCCTTTACGGCTTTAGGCATAGGAAAAAGGGCACCTACAACGAGATATGGATAGCTCACAGCCTCATGGTTAAGGAAAAGGCGGTGTGGGATTATATTGCAGAGAGAGGTAAGAAGTCAGTTTTGGTTGGTGTCCCACCAAGCTATCCCCCAAAGAAGATAAATGGCTGGTTAGTGAGCTGCTTCATAACGCCTGATGCTTCCGTTGATTATACGTATCCGAAGGAGCTAAAGGGGGAAATTGAGAGGCTTGTTGGTGAGTACATCTTTGACGTCGTCTTCAGGAAAGAGGAGAGGGATGAGGTTAGGGAGCAGCTGTGGGAGATGACCGAGAAGAGGTTTGAGGTTATAAGGTATCTTATCCAGGAGAAAGACTGGGACTACTTCCAGTTCGTCGAGATAGGTCTTGACAGGGTTCACCACGCGTTTTGGAAGTTCTTCGATGAGAGCCATCATCTTTATCCGGGCGACGACAATCCATACAAGAACGTCATCCCTGATTATTATAAGCTCCTTGACAAAGAAATTGGAGAGACTTTGAAGCTTCTGGACTTGGATGAGACGGCTGTTTTCATAGTTTCTGATCATGGAATAAAGGCGATGAAGGGAGCCTTTGCGATAAACCAGTGGCTAATTGAGGAAGGTCTCTTGAAGATTAAGAATCCAGAGATTTTGAAGGAAGGACGGCAGGTCAGATTCAACGAGCTCAAAGTTGACTGGAGCAAAACTATTGCATGGGCTTGGGGGGGCTATTACTCTAGGGTTTTTATTAACGTTAAAGGGAGGGAGCCGCAGGGCATTGTTCCGCCTGAGAAGTTCCAAGAGGTTAGGGATGAGGTTGCGGAGCTTATAAAGAGCATCAGGGGTCCGAACGGCGAGAAGTGGGATACTAGGGTGTTCTATCCGGAGGAGATATATCCGGTCGCCAAGGGTGATAAGCCGGATATGATGGTTTACCTTGACGATCTGAACTGGAGGGCTGCTGGAACCTTGGGTTATGAGACTCCCTATCTTAAGGAGAACGACACTGGGCCAGATGACGCGGTGCATGCTGAGTATGGGGTTTTCTCTCTTTACTTGCCCGGTATGGAGGGGGCAAGGAGGGTACAGCTGACGATCTATGATTTTGCTCCAACGGTGCTGAAGCTCTTTGGCATGGAGAAGGCGATGAGGGGAAGGAGCATCGTTTAAATTTTTCAGAACCACGAGACTTCATCATAATGTCAGCCAAGGGTGGGCTCATCATCATAATTTTTTATGGCCAAAATTTTAAAACTCAACGGCGGCTTTTCTTTGGGGGGTTCTAGATGAAGAGCTTGGAGCAGGGATTTACAATCTGGCTCACTGGCCCTAGTGGTGCTGGAAAGACGACTTTAGCGGTGAGGCTCGCCAAGAAGCTTAGGGAGATGGGTTATAGGGTTGAGGTTCTCGACGGGGACACGATAAGGAAAACCCTATACCCAAACTTGGGCTTCTCAAAGGAGGCTAGGGAGATGCACAATAGGATAGTTATACACATGGCCAAGCTTTTGACTAGGAACGGCGTTATAGCCATAGTTTCTCTAATATCCCCCTACAGGGCCGTCAGAGAATTTGCTAGAAAAGAGATAGGCCGCTTCATCGAGGTTTACGTTTATGCACCACTTGAGGTAAGAATTCAGAGGGATCCTAAAGGTTTATACAAGAAGGCCATGCGTGGCGAGATAAAAGGACTGACCGGGTACGACGGCGTGTATGAAGAGCCAGAAAATCCGGAGGTTGTTGTGGACTCCTCGAAGATGACGCCTGAAGAGGAAGCAGAGCTAGTCATTCAGAGGGCTAGGGAGCTCGGCTACCTCCCGTGAGGGAGGAATATGCTAGCCCATATTCTTCTCGGCTTCGTAGTGGGGTTTTTGGTGGGACTTACTGGGATGGGTGGAGGAGCCTTGATGACTCCAGCGTTGATATTCTTAGGTTTTGAGCCACTAACCGCGGTAGGAACCGATTTGTTGTACGCAACCGTCACGAGAGCCTTTGGAGTTTTCTTCCACGGGAAGAGGGGTCACGTGAGGAAGGACATAGCGTTCCGGCTTTTAATTGGGAGCGTTCCAGCGGTTCTCATAGGGGGTTATGCGGTAAGGCACATCCCAAGGGAAATCCTAAATCACTACCTTACACTCCTTCTGGGACTAATTCTGATCATCACGGCAACGCTGGGCCTTCTGAAGGGTGAAATAAAGGTTCCAGTGAAGCCTAGGCGGGCATACATTTATCTTCTTGGCTTCATCGTAGGTTTAACCGTCCAGTTCACCTCGGTCGGGGCTGGCGTTATAATCAGCTTCACCCTGATGAACATTGCGCGGATTAATCCCAAGCAGGTAGTTGGGACGACGATTCTCTACGGTTTGACCTTATCTACCATAAGCTTCCTGAGCTATGCAAGTATGGGAAGCGTTGATTATGCTCTGGCGGGAACATTAATAGCTGGAACCATTCCGGGGGTTTACCTTGGAACGCACGTTAACGCCAATATTAGTAAGGAAAGGTTGAAGAAGGTTATAAACTTCATTATCTTATTCATCGGCCTGTTCACGCTTTTAGACTGATGATATGGCAAAATTTTAAGGTAAAAGAAGGCACCGGGATAAGGTGGGCTATATGAGTGATGCAACTCAGGCCCTACATAAAATCGCAAGGGGCACGGGGATAATATTTGCTGGGACTGTTATTTCGATGTTCTTCGGGTTTTTGAGCAGGGCGATAATTGCGAGGGAGTTCTCGAAGGCTGAGTATGGGGTGTTTAACTTAGCCCTAACAATTCTAAGCATAGGGCTCGTTATTGCCACGCTCGGCTTTCAAAACGCCCTTCCGAGGGAAGTCGCGTTCTACAGGGAGAAGATGCCGGAGAAGGTTGACAAACTTATCTCGACTGCTCTAATTATCGTTGCGGTGAACAGTTTGGCAATTATGCTGTTCTTAATTTTTGGTTCAAGCTTTATTGCTCACGTGTTTAACGAGGGGAGACTGGTTTATGCCCTAAAAGTGGTGGCCTTTGCCCTGCCGTTTTCGGCGTTAACCGGGGTGATAATATCAACCACCCAAGGGTTTGGGAGGGTCAGGGAGAAGGTGTATTTTCAGAACGTGGTTTATCCGGTGTTATGGCTGATATTCGTTTTATCTTTTGCGGTTCTTAATCTACCGTTTGCTTCGATATTCTGGGCTTACGTTCTCGCACAGTCGCTAACATGCTTAGCCCTGTTTCTTGAAGTTTTTAGAGTTAGAATCTTTGAAATAAAGCCCTATTTTGACCGGAGGATTGGCATTGAGCTTATCAAATTTTCGATTCCGCTGATGCTCACCGGCATTGCCGGATTTATAATGACCTGGACGGATACTCTGATGCTCGGATATTATAAAGGCTCCGATGTTGTTGGCCTTTACAACGCCGCAGCGCCTCTGGCAAGGTTGCTTCCGGTGTTCCTAAGCTCCGCAGCATTTTTGTATCCCGCAATGGTCTCCCCGCTCTACGTTCAGGGAAAAATTGAGGAAATGAAGAGGGTCTACCAGGTGCTGACGAAATGGGTGTTTCTCCTAACCCTTCCGATTTTTAGCCTGATGTTCCTGTTTCCCGAGGCCGTTATAAACTTCTTCTTTGGGGCCAAATATGTTCCAGCGGCTTCGGCGCTTCAAATTCTTGCCTTGGGCTTCATGTTCCACACGTTTTTAGGATTGAATGGGTTGAGTTTGGTTGTGATTGGGGAAAGCGGGTTCATTCTGATTTCAACCCTTGTTTCGGCTACATTCAATATAATTCTAAATGTAATGCTAATCCCGGTCTATGGTATGGAAGGGGCAGCGATGGCCACTGCTGCATCATACTTCCTTGGAAACGTTCTAAGCTCCGCCAAGCTGTACAAGGAGACAAGAATCCATCCCTTCAGCTGGAATTATGTTAAGCCTTTGGTTATCAGTTTTGTACTGCTTGGGGTTATCAAGGGGCTCAACTTGAGGGTGGCGAGCATATGGTACGCAGTTCCTGTTTTGGTTGTATTCCTTGGAGTCTACGCCCTCCTCGTGCTCCTGAGCAGGAGCATTGATAAGGAGGACGTTGAGCTACTGCTGGCAGTGGAGAAAAAGCTGGGAGTTGATTTAGGAATAATAAAAAGGGTTTTGAGGAGGTTTGTTTAGAGCTTGCCTTTTAGTTTCAGGTTTTTGATTGCCTTTTTAAGCTTTTCATCCTCTTGTTTTTTCTCGTAGTAGCTTGGATCAACATATTTTGGCTTCCTTTTAGCAAATTCTGAATCCTCTTCGAATATTTCCATTAAAACTCTTCCGTCCATGTCATTTGGAATTGGTAGTCCAAAGATGTGAAGGATTGTCGGAGCTATGTCGTAAATTTTTGCGTTTTCAATTTTGTAGCCTTTTTTGATGCCTGGGCCATAGGCGAGGAAGATGCCCCGTCTGGTATGCGTAGAATACGTTAATGGGGTTGGCTCCGAAAATAGCCTAAATTTCCACAGATTATCAAATCCATAATTTATGTAGAATGTTTCACCTATTGGTTCAATTAATATATCTGGCATACTATCGAAATATTTACCAGAATATATCTCCTCTTTCACCCAGACCTTTTTTATAACTGGTTTTCCTGTCTCGGGATCTTTCAGCTCTTGGAGTTTCTTTATAATTTTTTCTCTAATTTTATAATAATCTTTTCTGGGGACTGTGCCATACTTTTCACGCCCTTTGACATTTATAAAGATAGCATTTACCGTTGGATTGTATGCTACAGTATTCTGCCAGTCTATAAAGTCAAATTTTGACCTCAATCTTTCAGCTTCGTTTGATATTTTGGCTTTCTTGACACTCAACAAATTAATTCTATCAACAATTATACCAACTGGTGTATGATACAATTTGCCCAATACTTTATAGATAATTTCTCTTGTTTTATGCTTTCTAACGACATTCGATTTGAAGTTAAGTAATCCGAGCTGACTAAAATACATATTGTAGTTAACCTCTTTGTACATTGGCCCATGCCCATGATCTGAGACAAGCATTAAAATGTCATTTTTGTCCAATTTATTCAAGAATTTTTCAATAATAGAATCCACGAACTTAAAAAATTCCAAGATTGTATCTTTATACTTACTTGGCACATGTTTTGGATGGTTTTTGTCCATATAATGCCAAAAATAGTGCATAATTTGATCTGTGTAAAATATAGTAAAGAAAAATAAATGCCACCTTGTATTTTCGAAAAGATTCAATGCAAGTTCAGCTTTCTTTTGAACGACCTCATAAACCTTTTCCAAATATTTATCCCACCCCAGAGTATGGGGGTTCCCTGGTACTAATCGTTCATAGTTCATCTCTTTCAAGAGTTTTCTTACAAAATCAGGATATACAAACTCATCAAAGCTATTTGAACCCATTATAGGACATTGAACATAAACCCCTTTGTAATCGTCTGGAGTTGGAGTGACGGTAGGCGTATTTATAATATTTGTGTAATATCCCTCGGAATTTAAGATTTTCCATAGAGGCAAATACTCGCTCCAGTTTATTTTCACAGATTTCATCACGAATTGTTCCCAATCAGGTTGCCTGAAGTAGTAGATTCCAAGTTTTCCAGGATTTTTTCCAGTTAACATAGAAACCCACGCAGGACACGTTACAGGAGGGATTGTAGATTCCAAGTGCCCCCAGCTTCCATTTTCCATGAGCCTCTTAAACGTTGGTAGCTCTCCTTTTTCGGCCCAAGGTTTAATTAAGTCCCAAGTTGCACCGTCTAGGCCTATTGCGACTACTCTTACCATTTTAAGACCCCCCTAATAACTTGAAACGCAGTCTTTATTTTCCTTTTTGATATGGCCCGTGGATATTTTTTTCCGAAAAGATATAGCAATGAGAGCATAAACACCCTTAAGGCATAATCTAATATTATAATTAGTTTTAATAACCACACTTTATTCCTGTGATATTTTCTAAAATATCTAATTTGACTTTTTATAAACTCTAAGGTCTTCCATTCAGGGTCAGCTTTTTTAAAGGAACTTCCATGATCATGAATGACCTCAGCATTTGGAACTAGATAAATCTTATATCCCCTATCCCAAATTCTTTTACAGAGATCTACATCATTATAATAATAAGGAAACTGTGGATCAATGATATATCCATCTTTGAGAACAATCTCTGGTCTTAATATTAGACATGCTCCTGGGGGCTGATCTACCTCAATCAAGGAATTCACATCTAAATTATGACCTAGATAATATCTGCGTTTTTTGTATGAGAATAGAAATCGATCAATTATATGTCCAATAATTGTATTAATATAAAAAACCATTTTAATATCCCAGAACCGGAAATAGTACAGCTGGGGAGAACCATCTGGATTTAGCAATTTTCCAGTAGCAGCTCCGGCATTAGGCATAGTATCCATGAACTTAATAAGATTCTTAATAGTATTTTCTTTTAAGATTGTGTCTGGCCCAAGAATTAACAGGTATCGCCCACGTATTCGGTCTTGAATCCTATTTATTGCCAGGGCTCCTTCATTTTTTTCATTTCTTATGAATATCAACTGAGAATGGTTAGAATACTTGCGAATAACTTCACTAAAATCAGCATCTTCTGAATTATTATCTATTATAAACATTTCATATTGAACATTCCTGCATGTATGTATAACTGAATCTATACATTTTTGCAACTTATCTGTAACGTTCCAATTAACTGTAACTATTGTTACATCCAATCTCTTATTTCTACTTTGTATCCCCATATGTCTTCACCTTTTATCATAATTACAGATCAAGGAGCATGTCTTTACAATCTCCTTTTCTTTTAACCATGGATATATGGGCAAAGATAAAATCTCTAGGCTAATCCTCTCCGTAACGGGTAGCTTCATTCTAATTCCAAGATCAAGGTAAGCTTTTTGGAGATGAACTGGAACAGGATAATGTATCTGGGTTTTTATTCCATTTTTTAAGAGGTGTTGCTGGAGTTTGTCTCTGTCTTTATGTCGGATCACATAAAGATGATAAACATGCTTTGCCCACTCTTTTTCAACAGGAACAATAACTTCAGAATCTTCTAATAGCTCATTATAAATCTTAGCTATCCTTCTCCTTCTATCGTTCCATTCATCGAGATGTCTCAGTTTTACCCTGAGAATTGTAGCTTGAATTTCGTCGAGTCTACTATTAACTCCAATGAATTCATGATAATACTTTTTAAGTGAACCATAGTTTCTCATCATCCTTAATTTCTCAGCAAGCTCATAATCATTTGTAACTATTGCACCAGCATCACCATAAGCCCCGAGATTTTTTGTTGGGTAGAAACTAAAACAAGCTACGTGCCCTATACTACCAACTTTTCTTCCTTTATATTCAGCCCCGTGAGCTTGGCTGGCATCTTCTATTACATATAACCCGTACTCCTCCGCTATTCTCATTATGGGGTCCATATCCGCGGGATGACCGTAAATATGAACCGGGATAATAGCTTTTGTTCTCTCTGTGATAGCTTTTTCAATCTGATTCACATCTATTGTATAAGTCTCGGGGTCTATATCCACGAATACTGGCTTGGCACCGTTTCTAACTATTGCATCTACTGTGGAAATAAACGTGTGAGACACAGTAATCACTTCGTCGCCGGGGCCAATCCCGAGGGCTTTCACAGCTAAATAGAGAGCATCAGAACCAGAGTTTACACCTATAACATGCTTAACCCCTAAATACTTTGCAAATTCCTCCTCAAACTTTCTTAGTTCCTCTCCTAAAATAAACCAGCCACTTTCGAGAACCCTTTGAATTGCACTGTCTATTTCCTCTTTGATTTCATGGTATTCTCTTTTTAAATCGACAAAAGGTATCATTTTATCCTCACCACTTTCTCATTCCCGTCATTGTCTTTGGTTTTTCTATATTCCTTTCCACAAACACATTTTGCATATCTCTCTTCATTAAACTCCAGATTCCTACCACATTCACAAACCCATCCTTTTATTTTTGCCGGAACACCGTAGACTAGAGCATAATCTGGAACATCTTTGGTAACAACTGCTCCAGCACCAACCATTGCCCATTTCCCAATGGTCACGCCACAAACTATCGTCGCATTTGCTCCAATGCTTGCACCTTCTTTCACATAGGTTTTGACGAACTCTGGGGGATATACCTTGCTCCTCGGCCGTAAGTCATTGGTAAAGGTGGCATTGGGCCCAATGAATACGTTATTCTCTATTCTCACGCCATCCCACAATTGGACACCACTTTTTATAGTGACATTATCACCAACTATCACATCATTCTCTATAAATACATGGTCACAGACATTGCAATTCTTACCAATTTTTGCTCTTGGAAGAATATGAGCAAATGCCCAAATTCTTGTCCCTTCTCCAATGTTTTCACTCTCAACAAGTGCATTTGGGTGAATAAAAACTCCTTTTTCTTCTAGTTTTTTCCTTATTCTGGCTAAACGCCTGTCGTAGTCCTGATATTTTTTCTGCAACTCTCTTATCCGATTCATCCCAAAATCCCCTCCTCACCATTTTTTTGAATTTCTCATAGTCTCTTATATAATCTTTCTCATCATAGGGCATTGAAGCCAACACTAAAGCCACTGAATTTGAGGAAAAGTTCATTAATTCTCTCCAAATCCCTGGGGGGATGTACAAACCATAGTGGGGTCGGTTAAGGAAAACACTTTTTCTTTTGTAGCCATCGTCTATTATTACCTCAAAACTCCCGCTCAACGCAATTATTACCTGTTCTAGGTTAATATGAGCATGCCCTCCTCTTACAGCTCCAGTAGGAACATCGTATAAGTAGTAGACTCTCTTGATTTCAAAAGGGACATGGTTATTTTCTTCGATGAAAGTCAAATTACCGCGGTGATCATGTACAATTGGAAAGCGGATAACTTTGCATAGATTTATTCGATGAGTCTCCATATAAACTCCCACCTTATAATCCCGAGGTTTTCATAACCATATATTTCTTTAAGAGATTTAAAAGTCTAACTATGCCCGCTTAGTGGTGCTTCTTCGTTTTTAAATTTCCCCCAAGTTGTATAACTGTTTTTCAGACCAGCACATTTCGGGATGCAACCCCTCGCACAGAGAATAGTCCCATCTGAGAAGATTTATCGTGGGACACATGAACCAGTAGTCATGGAGAGTTAAAACTGTAGGGAAGCCATGCCTTTTTGCAATTTCAATCAATCCTGCAGAGAGTCCAATTAAGTGCTGAAAATGTATTATATCGGGGTTAACCTCCTTAAGGAGTTTCTCAAATATCTCTTCAATCTCTAAGTTACGATATGTGTTTTCAAAGAACATTGAGCTCCACAGGCGCTTTATCTTGTCAAGGATTCCATTAGGAATAACGAGTTCATGCAGATGCATTCCTTCCCTTTTTATTTCCCTTATTCGCAGTTCCCTTTTCGCGGTTTTCTCGAATACCGGATAAAACACATGGACTTCATGTTCCTTCGCGAGTTCTCTTGAGAGATAGTACGTGTAGATCTCTGTTCCGGCTTTTCTCATTGGATAAAGTCCATGAACCACTTGGAGTATACGCATTGTCCCACCACAGACAACAAGGGAATAACTGTTAAAAAGATTAATGCTCCCTAAGATTTTGGGTGAAAGTTCCAATGCGCACAGAACACGGTTTCCCTCGCGTCTCTATTATCATTCTCAACTGGAACGGCTGGAAAGATACAATAGAGTGCTTGGAATCCCTTTACAGGATAACGTATTCCAATTATGATGTTATTGTCGTGGACAATGGTTCAAAAGATGATTCCGTTCAAAAGATAAAGGAGTATGCTGAAGGGAAAATTAAGGTTAATTCGAAGTTTTTTGATTATAATCCGAATAACAAGCCAATTAAAGTTTTTGAAGTTAGTGAGGACGATGCAAGGAGAGGAAAATTTAACCGACCACTTTATGAGAAGTTTGATGTTGATAGAAGAATGATTTTAATTAAAAACAAGGACAATTACGGCTTCACTGGTGGAAACAACATTGGAATTAAGTTTGCTTTAAGTGTTCTGAATCCAGAGTATGTGTTGCTCTTAAATAATGATACAGTAGTCGATAGGAACTTTCTAAGAAATCTATTAGAAGATATGCCTAAAAAGAAAAACAGAATTGGAATAGTTAGTCCAAAAGTTCTGAAATATCATAACCCAAGCATAATAGATTCAACAGGACATATTTTCAATGGAATAATGATTATAGATAGAGGCAAAAACGAGATAGATGTTGGACAATATGACAATAAAAATCTTGTCCTCGGAGCAATTGCTGCAGCTGCGCTTTATAAAAAAGATATGATACTTCAGATCGGACTTTTTGACGAAACGTTTGAAACGAATTATGAGGATGCGGAATATTCTTGGAGGGCTAATAAATTTGGATGGCTCGGTATATATATCCCTACTTCTGTCGTATACCATAAAAGGGGAGCCACAATAAATAAGACTACAGAAACCGTATTAAAAATTTCGAAAAATTATTGGAGAAATTCTATCATAGCAATTTTCCGATATGCCCCAGTATTTAGCAAAATAGTGATTATTCTTCCTAGGAGTTTTATACTAATAAGAGCATTTTTGATGTCCCTTCTCACAGGTAATTCGACATCTTTAGATGCTATCCTCCAAAGCCTCTATGAGACTGTGTCTAGACTTAAATATGACTATCGCCGAGTAAAATACTTATAACTTTTGCTTCTTAACTCTAGGCAACATAGGATACCACTTTTTTTATAACCGTTTTCATTGCACTAAGGCTAAATTCCCTGATAAATCTATAATGGCATTTTTTCCCCAACTTTTTAGCAATGCTTGGATTTTCAAGAAGAAACTTGATTTCTTCAGCAATCTTTTCAATATCGCCGGGCTCAACAATTATCCCACACTTCTTTAATACATACGGTAAATCCGAGACATTTGTAGCAACAATAGGCTTCGCCATAGCCATAGCATCAAATACTTTAGCGGGCATTTGTCCAACTGTAGCAGGGGATTTTTTTTGAGGTATTACATAGACATCCGCGATGGATACAATTTCGGGGATTTTGTGAAACGGAACATTGCCTATTCCTATGAATTTTTCTCCTAGTTGCTTTCTTCCAAGTTCTCTTACATATCTCGAATAAGGATCGTTTCCAAGACCAGCAATAACCAAGACAACATCTTTTTGGTCTACTAAGGCCATAGCATTAATAAGATCTTCAACGCCCTTATAAGGCTTTGGAGTTCCAAAAAATAACACAACTTTTAAGTTATCATTAATACCTATGGAGCGCTTTGAATTCTCTGGAGTATATAACTTAGGATCGAAAATTTTTTCATCCCGAGTGTGCCATATTATACTCCCTCCAAATTTTCTCTTTAAGAAAGAATTCGAAACTGTTATTGCATCAGGCAGATATGAAAGTTTTTCTGGGATATATTTTTGCCAATATGAAGATAGATGGCCCCAAAAAGCGGTTGAAATACTATAATATGTAAATCGGGTTATTAAACTTTTATTTCTTAGGGCGTTCATTACAAATCCTCTCTCCCAGTCGTCTATGTCTAAAATATGCGGAATTTGTAACTTTTCTTTGGCTATCACAGCTGGAACAAAACTGGACAAATACAATTTGCTACTATAAACAAGGTCTCCGTCGATTAAAGTTAATATCTTTTTAAGATATGTTGGGAAGGAATACCCAACTTTATTAACTCGAACGTATCGATATGGAATATCTATATTTTTTAATGGTTCCCAAAGATCTTTTCCAAACAACGGCCCTACAATTTCAACGTCATAAGTTTTTTCAAGTATTTTTGCCAGTGTCCAGGCCCGTCCAAGACAGTTGTGTGAAAAGTCAGGTGTAATTATTGTTATTTTCATACATCCCACCCGAAATGTCCTTAAACCTGCCTCAATAATGCATATTTGGGGGAGATAATTATGAAGGTTTCGGTCGTTGGTTCTGGTTATGTGGGTCTTGTCACGGGCATGGGCTTCGTCAAGCTGGGAAACGAAGTTATCTTCGTGGACGTTGATGAGAGAAAAGTCAAAATGATAAACAACGCGGAACCCCCAATTTACGAGAAAGGCCTAGAAGAACTAATGAAAGAGTTTAGGGGCAAGTATCGGGCGACAAAAGACTACCACGAGGCGGTCCTCAACTCCGACGTTACGTTCATTGCCGTCGGAACACCATCAAGAGAGGACGGTTCGATAGACTTGAAGTACGTCGAGTCAGCGGCGAAAGCAATCGGGGAAGCTCTCAAGGAGAAGGACTCGTACCACGTTATCGTCGTGAAGAGCACTGTACTACCGGGCACGACGGAAGAGGTTGTCAAACCCCTAATCGAAGATCACTCGGGTAAGAAAGCATTCAGGGATTTTGGCCTCGCAATGAATCCCGAATTCCTGAGGGAGGGCGTGGCACTCAGAGATTTCCTTAACCCGGACAGGGTGGTCATTGGCGTCCAGGACGAGAGGACTAAACAAGTTTTGGAAAAGCTCTACAAACCAATCAAAGCTCCAAAGCTGATAACTGACATAAAAACTGCCGAAATGATTAAATACGCCTCCAACGCTTTTCTTGCGACAAAAATCAGCTTTGCCAACGAGATTGGAAACATCTGCAAAAAGCTTGGCATTGACTCGTGGAAGGTCTTTGAGGGAGTAGGTCTAGACCATCGAATCAGTCCGCACTTCTTCCGAACAGGAATCGGGTGGGGTGGCTCCTGTTTCCCCAAAGACGTTAAGGCGCTAATTAAAAAAGCTGAAGAAATTGGGGAGGAACCACTAATACTAAAAGCCGTTCTAGAAGTTAATGAGAGGCAACCGCTCAGGCTAATTGAGCTATTGAAAAAGCATGTTCCAGAGCTTGAAGGAAAGACCGTTGGAGTTTTGGGCTTGGCATTCAAACCAGGTACTGATGACGTGAGGGAGACGAGGGCTTATCCAATTATTAAAAAACTCCTCGAGGAGGGAGCTAGAGTTATAGCCTACGATCCTCGGGCCATGGAAAACTTCAGGAGGTTCTACCCCGACGTTGGCGAGAAAATAACCTATGCTAACTCTTCCAGTGAAGTTCTTGATGCGACTGATGTGATCTTGATAGTTACCGAGTGGAAGGAGTTTGAAGAGTTGGATTACTCTGGAAAGATAGTAGTTGATGGGAGACGCGTGAAAGCAGCCGAAAAAACCGCAAAAATTTATGAGGGGGTGTGCTGGTGAGGATTAGGAAGGCGGTTATTCCCGCTGCCGGCCTTGGAACGAGGATGCTTCCAATAACCAAGTCAATGCCCAAGGAAATGCTCCCAATAGTGGACAAGCCTGTTATTCATTATGTTGTTGAAGAAGCAATAAAAGCTGGAATCGATGACATTTTAATAATTACCGGAAAGGGGAAGCGCACTATAGAGGACTATTTTGACAGGAGTTTTGAGCTGGAGTACTATCTCAGAGAGAAGGGCAAGCTTGATGAGCTTAGGCAGGTTGAGGAGATTGGAGAGATGATTGATATTTACTACGTGAGACAAAAGAAGCCTCTTGGGCTTGGAGATGCCATACTACATGCAGAGAAACACGTTAACGGTGAACCCTTCGCAGTCCTCCTGGGCGATGACATAATCGTGAGCGAGAAACCTGGAATAGGGCAGTTGATAGAAGTTACCCAGAAGAAGAACGCTCCTATCATAGGCGTTGAGAAGGTGCCCTGGGATAGGGTAAGCAGGTATGGGATAATCAAGGGCAAGGAAATCGGAAAAGGCCTTTACACGGTGGAGGATCTAATAGAGAAGCCCTCCCCCAACGAAGCCCCGAGTAACATTGCAATAATTGGTAGGTATATTTTGCCTCCAGAAATCTTCGATGTATTAAAGGAAACACCTCCTGGTAAGGATGGAGAGATACAGCTCACGGATGCCCTTAGACTCTTGGTGAAGGATACTAATCTTCTTGCTAAAGAAATTGAGGGCAGGAGATATGATGTTGGTGACAAGGTAGAATTCATAATAGCAAACCTTGAGCTGGGCTTGGTGAGAAAAGATGTTCGGAAACATATACTGGAGTACCTGGAAAGATTTAAGTGAGGAGAGCTGAAATGAGTAGACCCACAGTGTCAGTAATAATACCCACCTACAATAGAGCTCAAATGCTGATGAGAGCTGTGCGTAGCGTGCTAAATCAGACCTTCGAGGACTTTGAGCTAATAGTTGTGGACGACGCTTCCATCGACAATACGCCCAAGGTCATAAAGGAAATAAATGATGGTAGAGTAAGATACATTAGACTGGAGAGAAACTCAGGGGGACCAGTTGCGAGGAACACCGGAATAAGGAGGGCGAGGGGGAGATATATCGCACTACTGGACGACGACGATGAGTGGCTGCCTCAAAGGCTGGAGCTTCAAGTCAAGAAGATGGAAGAAGTTGGTAGGAATGTGGGCGTGATATACGGTGGCTTCTATTACGTTTCCCAAGACACTGGAAAGATAATAGGAAGGCGCTTGCCACGGTACCGAGGGAACATATACGAACATCTGCTCAGGGAAAATTTCATAGGCAGTCCAACACTTCTGATAAGGAGGAAGTGCTTCAAAAGGGCTGGGCTCTTTGATCCTAAGCTTAAGAGCTCTCAGGACTGGGATATGTGGCTAAGAATAGCCAAATATTATGAGTTCGAATACGTGTCCGAGATCGTCGCTAAGTACTATGTCCACGGCAGGCAAATAACCTTTAACATAAAAAAATACATTCCAGGGAGAGAACGCTTCATAAGAAAGCACTTGGATATATACAAAAATCCGAAAATACTTAGCATTCATCTTAGCCAGATGGGATTGGTTCTGATACTGGGGGGAAACATAGAAAAGGGATTAAAATATTTGACCAAGTCATTCGTTATAGCCCCCCTTAATCTTGACAATTATAGCATGCTGATAAAACTTGTCTTCGACTCCAGATCGGTAGAGTACGCTAAGAAGATACTCATATCTAGCATAAATATTCTTAAAAAGACTTAGCAGGTTTTAAAGCTTCATCGATCATCTTTATCCGAAGGAGTTACGTTGTTCTCCAAACTCTAGCACAACCCAGTGTCTTCCCATTTTAAGAGACACCTTAGGGAGTTCAAAGTTTAAGCCTTAGGTAATCTCTGAGGGCTTCCTTCCAGTGCCTCATTTCAATGCCAATGCTTCTGAGCTTTTCTACGCTTAAAGCTGAAAACTTTGGCCTCTTCGCCAATCTGCCCAGTTCTTCGGAGCTTATTGGTTCTACCTCAACGTCCCAGCCGAGTATTTCGAATATTGCTTTCGTGAACTCATACCACGAGCAGAAGCCATCGTTGGTCATGTGGTAAACTCCATATTCGGGCATGATCTTCAAGAATTTCGCTAAAGCTAAAGCGACGTCTTTCGTATAGGTTGGACTCATGAGCTGGTCGTTCACTATCTTAAGCTTTTCCCCTCTTCTCGCCTTTTCTATCACCCACTCGACGAAGTTCCCTCCCTTGCCCCTAGCCCCTCTCCTCCCGTAGAGGCTGGCCACCCTTATTACGTAATGCTTTGAGGAGTAGTTTCTCGTGAAGATTTCTCCCATAAGCTTGCTGGCCCCGTAAACGTTTATTGGATTTGGAGGGTCTTCTTCTTTGTAGGGCTTGCCTTTTTCGCCGTCGAAAACGTAGTCAGTGCTTATATAGACGTTCACGGCGTTTATCTTCTCAGCTATTTTTGCGACGTTTAAGGCTCCAATTGCATTGACTTTGAATGCTTCCTCAGGGTAAAGCTCTGAATCGTCAACCCTAACGTAGGCGGCGGTGTTTATTATAACCTCTGGCTTAATTCTTTCTATGACTTTGAGGCTTTCTGGTATTGTGACGTCCACATCATCGTGGGTTAAAGGAATGACCTCAAAGGTAGGATCCTCGGAAAGTACTTCAACTATGTCACTTCCAAGCTGGCCCGTGGCACCAATTACGGCCACTCTCATTGGCCCTGACCTCCTCCCGGCTGAGGGCGGGGTTTAGCTTAGCCCTCGCCATTGGCGGGAAGGTTTGAGGGGTCTCCATCCGGAACCCTTTCAAGGGTTCCCTGAACTCCTCTGGCCGGGTCTTCGGCCATTTTGTTCCAGATTATGGCTGTGGCTTGAGCCAACTCGAACAAAATCTTTTCTTGCTCCTTTGAGGGCTGAAGTTTGACCGTTACGCTCCTTTTCACCACTCCTCACCGGTTTCTTTGACTTTTTTAATCCACATTTTTATGGCTTCACTTATCGCTATCCCAAGTGCACCCTTTCTAACCCCGTACCTCTTTGCAACAGCCTTTCGAAATTCTTTCTCAAGCTCGTCATCAATAACTATGGTCATCTTTCCCATATACATCACTCAACGTATATATGGCATTAGAAGTATATAAGTTTTTTACTTTCCTGTTTGGGTGTTTATTGGTAGTTGCCCGTACCCCGCCCTAAAGGGCGAGGTTTGGAAAAGAAAAAATCAGCACTTGAGAGCCTTCATTTTTCCATTTCCCTCAACCACAAGATACCGCTATTCCACGTATTCTGCTTTGATTCCAAGCTTTTTTGCAATCTTCCACTGTTTCTCATCACTTGTTAGAAGACTGCCATATTTCTTTGCCTGGACTAAATATAGCGCATCATAAATTGGAATATTCTCACTAATTGATATCTTCATGCCATCCTCAAGGTAATCTTCAAACGGCTCAAAAATTACGACATCCTCTTTGAGCTTTTTCAAGGCTTCAAGCATTATCCCAGCTTCTTTGTTCGATATTACCTTGTACAGCACATAATGCTTCCAGATGGCGTTTGAGACTTCAGCCAAAGCCAATGTTAGAGAGTATGGATCATCCAGTAGATATTCTCTAACCTTTTTCCAGTTCTCTTCCCTTAGGATATATTTAGCGAGAGAAGATGCATCAATTACTATCACGGTCCTCCCTCACATACTTTCTCGCAGTCCCCTTTTCGGTTTTTGGTAAATTTGCAAGCATTATATCAATTTCCTCCAAGGCCTTCTTTTTCCTGTATTCCCTAACTTTGGCTTCAATAAATTTCCTAATTTCCTCGCTCCAGTTAATGTCAACCTCTTTCATCTTCTTCTTAAGCTCATGAGGAATTCTGAAGCTGACAACTTCCATATACGACACCTGAATACGCTATCGTATTACAAATATATAAACATTTCTGAGTCCCTAAAACAGCTCACCCTTCTCAATCAACTCCCTCAAAGTTGGCCATTTCCTATCTTTCTCTGAAACTATTGGATCCTCAATGGGCCACTTAATTCCTACGTCTGGATCGTTCCAAATTAAACCCCCTTCATGATCTGGAGCATAAACGTTGTCCACCTTGTAGACAACTTCAGCAACATCACTCAGCACTACAAACCCGTGAGCAAAGCCCCTTGGAATGTAGAGCATGTACTTGTTATACTCAGATAGAATAACTCCCACATATTTTCCAAAAGTTGGTGAGTTTTTCCTTAAATCCACAGCAACATCATAAATAACTCCCCTAATACAGCGAACAATCTTGGCTTGAGCGTAAGGCTCGCGCTGAAAGTGCAATCCTCTCAAAACTCCGTACTTTGATTTAGAGTGATTATCCTGGACGAACTCTCCCTTTATTCCAGCCTTTTCAAAGTCCGGCTTCTTGTACGTCTCCATGAAGAAACCCCTCTCATCCTCGAAAACCTTAGGCTTAATTAAAATCACATCCGGAATCTCCAACTTTTTGAACTCAAAGGGCATTTTTACCACCTTATGGCACAACTTTAAGAAAATCAACCCGTTTAAAATCCTCATCAAGGGTCGCCAGTGTGTTTATCCCATAGTGCTTGCAAGTTATTGCAATTAATGCATCATTGGGTAGGAGTTTGTACTTTTTCATAACTTCCCTCCATTCACTAACCTCTTGATAGTCGGGCAAGACTACAATATTCCTCTCATCAACTGACCTCCTCCCCGCCCTGAAGGGCGAGGGTTCCAACGAGTTAACCCCTCGCCAGAGGCGGTTCGGTTCGCGGGCCCATCACCTACTCCCGTTACCAGTTTCGGTTCAGCCCGCAGGCCGGGTCTTCGGCCCGTTACCCCTACCGGCAAACCCGGATTAGGGTTATCGTTTAGAGGCCACCCCTCAGAGTTTTTGACTGCCAGGAGGCAGTCTTTTGAAAGGACGCTTAACAGCGTCAACCCTCCAACGCTGGAGGGTAACGTGAAACCCCTCATCTCATCGGGTTATCTTACGGTGGCCTCTTCGAGGCCTTATTACGCTGGCAAGACTTAAAAAGGTTTCGTAAAATATATTTGTATCAACAAATATCACATTTGGACCTCCTCTTCCAGTTCTTTTAATTCTCTTGCAGAAGCTTTTCCGAATGCTGCATAATACTTAGACACATCTAACTCAATTCTAATTCTGACTTTTTGGCCATCTTTTAGCTTTACTTTCTTTAAAGGCTTAAAGACACCATTTTCATAGATAGCCTCAACAATGATGGGCATTTCTCTCACCGGATATATCTTGTTGGGGTCTCCATTTAAATTTCTCGACTACCATTTCAGCTTCCAGGGCGTCGGATGGAGGACTTTTTCATCAACTAACGGCCTCCACCACCACTCGTTTTCCAAGTACCATTCGACAGTCTTCTTAATGCCTTCCTCAAAGCTGTATTTGGGCCTCCACTTTAGATCTCTCATGATCTTCCAGGAATCGAGTGAATAACGCAGGTCATGGCCCGGCCTGTCCTCCACAAACTCTATTAAATCTTCATCTTTGTCCATAATTTTTAATATGGTCTTAACGACTTCAAGGTTTGTTTTCTCCTCCCCCGCGGAGATGTTGTAAACTTCTCTTGCTTCTCCCTTTAATAGCACCAGCTCTATTGCCCTAACGTGATCCTCAACGTAGAGCCAATCCCTAACGTTCTGTCCAGTTCCATATATTGGGATTTTCAGTCCAAGTTTTGCCCTGATTATCGTCTTTGGAATTAACTTTTCTGGAAACTGGTATGGGCCGTAGTTGTTGGTGCACCTCGTTATCGAGGCGTTCAGCTTGTAGGTTCTAGCCCATCCAAGAATTAGCATGTCGCTAGCAGCTTTAGTAGCGGAGTAAGGTGAGGAAGGCATTAGCCTATCTTCTTCCGTGAAGGAGCCCTTGAGTATGTCCCCATAAACCTCATCTGTACTTATGTGAACAAGCCTCACATCCGGGTTGTACTTTCTAATCGCTTCTAAAAGGGTGTAAACTCCCAGAACGTTACTCTCTATGAAGGCTTGTGGGTTTGAAATGCTCCTGTCTACATGTGATTCCGCCGCTAAGTTTACTATCCCATCTACTTTCTTAACAATATCTTTAACAAGCTCAAAGTCGTTTATATCTCCCTTAACAAAAGTGTATCTCGGATCATCTTCAATATCCTTTAAGTTCGCCAAGTTTGAGCCGTAGCCAAGCTTGTCCAGGTTTATAACTTCCCAGTCCTTGTGCTTTGCTAAAATATAGTGGATAAAGTTGCTCCCAATGAAGCCTGCCCCCCCAGTAACAAGCAATTTCATCTCTATACACCTCAGAGAACTATCTGGGATAGGTCACCTATCACCAACTTTTTGCCACTCGGCTTCGAGTCGCCCTTCACTATTTTGACTCCCTTACCAATCAAGCTTTCAACTATCCTTCCAGCATTTATCAGAACGCTGTCGTCCATTATTATAGAGTCCTCTATTTCAGTATTCTCAACCACAACGTTGTTCCCGATGCTGGTGTACGGGCCTATGTAGCTGTTCTTAATCTTGGCGTTCTTTCCAATTATTGCTGGCCCCTTTATGACGCTGCTCTCATCAACTTTTGCACCTTCCTCTATAATCACTCTACCAATTATCTTCGCCTTAGTTTCTACTTTAACGTTCCTCTCAAGCTCATCCAAAACTAGTCTGTTAGCCTCTAATAAATCCTCCGGCTTGCCAGTATCCTTCCACCAGCCTGTAACCTTCGTCCAGCCAACTTTATAGCCGTTGTCAATAAGCCACTGGATTGCATCCGTAATTTCCAGCTCGTTCCTCCATGAGGGCTTTATATGCCTCACAGCTTCATGAATTATTGGCTTGAAGAAGTATATTCCCACCAATGCCAGATTGCTTGGCGGAACCTTCGGCTTTTCAACGAGGCGCTTTATAGTCTTTCCGTCCTCGCTCAACTCGGCCACACCGAACTGCTGTGGATTTGGAACTTCGCAAAGCAGAATGCTCGCGTCAAAGTTTCCCTTTTTGAAATACTCCAAATGCCTAACTATACCCTCTCTCAGTATGTTATCCCCCAGATACATCACAAACTCATCGTCCCCAAGGTAATCCCTTGAAACAAGTATGGCGTGTGCCAAACCCTTTGGCTCTCCCTGGTAGATAAACTCTATCTCTGCATCCCACTCAACACTTAGAACTGTCTTCTTTACGAGATCAGCATTTGGGCCGACCACTATTCCTATCTCCCTTATGCCGGCCTCAATAACATCTTCAATGGCGTAGAACAGGACAGGCTTGTTTGCTACGGGAATTAGTTGCTTCTGCTGCGAATAAGTCAATGGCCTTAATCTCGTCCCATGACCACCAGAGAGGATCAGGGCTTTCATACCCTTCACCTGAAGCAACTAGCCTTTCACGAAAACTTAAGGTTTATGGATGAAGTTTGAGTCTCTGTTCTGGGAAAATATCTGTGCACGTCGAGATGGACATCACTTCCTCAGCTCTCCCTTCATCCGGAGGTACTCTTCCTTACTCAGCGGAAAGTTCTTGGCCGAGGCAAGGAAAGAGTTCACGAGTTTTACCTGCTGCTTGAAGACATCGTCTGGATTTTCCCTCAGTTTTTTGACATAGAGCTTTATGAAGGCCAATCTTTCAGAAATATCTCTTTTAGAATTGAATCTCAACGCCGAGCCGTTTCGCGTATTCATAGAGCGCCCTCCTATCGATTCTCTCCTTAAACAGCTCGTAGAGGAAGAAAGCATCCTCTACATCCTTGTCGGAGCCTAGGTAGAGTTTATAAGCTATTTGTAGTTCTATCGGCGATATGTAGATTGTCCTGCCGTTGAACTCAACGGGAATTCTACCATCAATCGCCTCCTTATGGAATTCATCCTTAGGAAACTTCATCTCCGCGTTCGGGATTATCTCACCCTTTCGAGCCATCCTTATCCCAAGCCCCTCGGCCAGCATTTCATAGAGGCCCTCACAGTTCTCTGGGTTTAGAAACTCAAAGCCTGACCTTTCCGCATCTTCACACATTCGCATAAATTCGTCCTTTGGAAGAGGCTCGATTACGAAGTCCACATCTTCAGTACCCCGTGAACGGCCGAGGAGAATCATGACGTACCCGCTAACTATGACGTACCGAGCGTGCTTCTCAACTACGTTCACAACGTCGAGCACGAACTTGTCTAATTCACTGAGCTCGCGGTTGAGGATTATCTTGTCTTCTCTAATCTCAATGCCCATAGGCCTCACCGAATTTTGATCAGCATCCTATTTAGTCCTTTTGGAGGATGTATCTTAGAGAGTGACGTTTTGCCATCTTAAATTAATCAAGGGTACGGAAATTACACGAGGGTGACACTGCACCGTTGCTGACAATTTTTGTCACCATTTGACGTCATTTGTTAGGCGACGCATTTTTCTTTTGGTCGACATTCTTAATCATAAGCTCTCGACTGTTTGCGTAAGTTTTTTACGCAAACTCTAAACGGAAATGATAATAATATTAGGTATATTATGCGTGGGTATCAAAAATGTATTCATGCTTGGAAAAAATTGTCCTGACAAATAATGTCAGGATAAAGTGAGCCTTATTAACGTTGATGACGAATAATGTCATGGTGTCTAGAATGAGAGACACCTTAAGGCTTATCTCAAGGCTTATTGAGTTGACAAGAAAGGGCTACATTGAGGATTATGAGAGAGAAGAAGTATCTAAGATATTGAGGGAGCTTAAGGCCGGAGGGTTTACGAGCGAGGAGATCGTGTTTTTAATGAATAGAGCGTTCAGTGCCTCGTGGGTGAGATCGCTTACGGCAGGCACTAGAAAGGAGAGCGAAAAGCACAAGGAGGCTGTCCTTAAGCTTCTGGTTTGGTTCATAATAACATCAGAGAAGGCGGGAGGTATAGGAAATGTTGTACGGCTCCTGCACTACCTTGGCAATCATGAAATCTGCGCAGTAAATGTAATCTCCCTGCTGGAAGAGGTTGAAGATGGCGGAATCGACATTAACGACCTGATAGAAGTCTTGAGGCTAGCAAACTCGGTGGGGAGCCTTTATGTCCTCAAGCAAGTCCTAGAAACTATGAAGGAAGGAGATGAGATTATTCTCACCGACCTTTTACCGCTCCTCAAGGTCGCTCAAGAATATGGTGTCGACGAGGTTGTCAGCCTTATTAAAGCTAGGAAGAATGTTGAAGAGGAAGTTGAAATGCTCCGCTATGAAGTTGAGATGCTCAAAAAGAGGCGAGATGCCCTAAAGGAAGAAGTTGATGAGCTCAAGAGGAAAAAGGAATGGATAGCCAAGGAGTACTCTGCTTTAACTCAAAAGTACAGGGAGTTTTCAAATGTCGTGAGCATCGTGAAGGAGCTCGTATTTAACAGAAATATCTCCACAAAAACGCTTTATCACCTAGCGAAGATTTTGGAGACTGTCGGCCCGGAAGAGGTCGCTGACATAGCTTTGGATGTGAAAAGGGTGAGAGAGTTGAGGATAGAGGTTAGGGAACTGGAAGAGAGAAAGAAAAGGCTAGTAAAACAAGTGGAAACGCTTGAAGCTGCAAAGGAAAAGGTCCAAGATGAGCTCATAAAGATTGGGAGGGAATTTGCAAAGATTTGGATAGAGATTGGCAGGGATTATGGGGAGTTAGTTGACGACATGTTCAAGAAGGCTAAAGAGTATACCTTCACCCTTGGGCTCCTTGAAGCCTTACACACCCTCTTGTATTCCCAAGATGTTGAGACCCTTAGAAGTGTTCCTATATACGTTGATTTCATGTTGTTAGAGGCCATTGAGAGGCATGTAAAAGCTCTAGGAGAAAATCCTTCTATTACGACGCTTTCCTTTGAGATAAGTGGTAAGCATGAAAATTTTAAGGGCACCGTAAGATTATTGACACTGCTTAGACTTGTTAGACAGGCACTGGTCAAGATAAATAGATAAAGCAATGAAGCTTCTACTATCTAGGGACATTCAAGAAACAATCTTGACATATTCCCTAGTAACCTATCTTCAAGCTCCCGATATTTTGTCTCAGTCTTGTCTACTTGCAATGTGGATTGCCATTCCCTTATTTCCTTCTCCTTTTGTCAAGGAGTCTACCGTAACGACGGGCATGCTAGAAGCCTTTGCTTCCAGAACAGAGGTTCCCAAATCCCTCCCAGATCACAGAGGGGATGCTTATATATATGTATTACATATATGTATTACAAATATATCTGCAGGTGAATTACGTGGGGAATGTTATTAGTATTCGTGTTCTGCCGGAGATCAAGCAAGAGATGGATAGGTTAAAGGGGGAGGTTAACTGGAGTGAGGAAATTAGGGAATTTGCTGGCGGTGGAGAAAAAGCTAGGAGTTGATTTAGGGATGATAAAAAGGGTTTTGAGGAGGTTTGTTTAGAGCTTGCCTTTTAGTTTCAGGTTTTTGATTGCCTTTTTAAGCTTTTCATCCTCTTGTTTTTTCTCGTAGTAGCTTGGATCAACATATTTTGGCTTCCTTTTAGCAAATTCTGAATCCTCTTCGAATATTTCCATTAAAACTCTTCCGTCCATGTCATTTGGAATTGGTAGTCCAAAGATGTGAAGGATTGTCGGAGCTATGTCGTAAATTTTTGCGTTTTCAATTTTGTAGCCTTTTTTGATGCCTGGGCCATAGGCGAGGAAAATTCCATTTAGTCTATGTGCCGGTGTGCCTCGTCGAAAAGGGTTTTTCTTCAAATAATGGTCTGTCAAAGTTGTCCTCGATTATAACACACCTCCAGTCGTTTATTGTGAAAATTATATCAGGTAAAAGGTGGACTTTCTCTCCAGAGTAAAGTTTTTTAGGCTCAAATATTTGGACATTGACTTTTTTTCCAATGTCATTACTCAGATTCATAAGGTCATGCATCAATTTCTCTTTTATTTCTTCTCTTTCTCTTTCGTTTTGAGCATTTATGTAAATAGCACCAAAGGGAATTGTGTGCCCTAAACAATACGCTTTACTTTTTTCGAAGTTAACTTCATCAGCGATGTTTGTTCTTAGCACGTTTCCAACGTTTTTTCTTGTTTTAGCAGGAATCAACTTCTTTATTGGGGTTTTTGCCACGATTATGGCAGTCTTATACACAAACTTTTTGATAAGCTTCTTAATGTCTCTTTTCCTAACCAGCAGATATCCCTTCATAATAAGCCATTTTGCCAAGTTGAACGTTTGGTCGTTGGGACCAAATCCATGATCTGAGACGAGAAACACAATGGTATCTTTTGGAATTATGCCCAAAATATTTCCAAGTATCTTATCTATCCTCTGCCAGAATTTGACGAACTCTTCATTATATTTTGGAGATGTCTGGGGATCGTACATTGGATGGGTTTCATCTATGTGCCTCCAGATTATATGTTGCATCCAGTCCGTAGCGGAAAACACCAAGAATAACGCGTTCCATTCTTTATTTTTAACCAATAATAAACCCACTTCTCAAACCTATCTAAAAATCTGTTTAAGTCAGATATAAACAAATCAAGGTCCTCATACTTTTTGTTGTGATAGTCAACATAGATTTCATATTTTCCAGCAGCTTGTTCCAATTCTTTTTTTAAAGATAATGGATATGTGATATCATCATCCGGAGAAGAACCCAATCCAGAAATCATGAAGCCATTCACCTTATATGGGGGAAAGAGCATAGGGTAATTGAAGATGCCAACCTTTTTGCCTGCTTTGCTTAAATAATCCCAGAAAGAATGTCCCTTAAAATCTGAAGAGGATGTGGGATACAATTTTTGAGTTGCATCTTTTCGATTTAGGAAGTCTATTATCCCAGTTTTTCCTGGAGTTTTCCCCGTTGCCAAAGAAAGCCAAGCACCACCAGTAACTGGGGGTATAGTAGATCCCAGAACTCCATAGCTTCCTTTTTTAACTAATCTTTCTAGAGTTGAAAGGTTTCCTTCATTTATTAGCGGCATTAGGACATCCCATGTTGCCCCATCGAGGCCAATAATTAGTAGCTTTTGGGCACTGCTCATAGAATATTTCACCTGAATATTCAGAGAAAGGCAATACTTTTAAATTTTTGGCCTTCTAATGATTTTGGGGGTGCAGTTTAGTGTTCCCTCGTGTCTCTATCATCATCCTCAATTGGAATGGATGGAGGGATACGATTGAGTGTTTGGAATCTGTTTATCGGATTACTTATCCCAATTATGATGTTATTGTTGTTGACAATGGTTCAAAGGATAATTCAATCCAAAAAATTAAAGAGTATGCGGAAGGAAAAATTAAAGTTCATTCGAAGTTTTTTGACTATAATCCGAATAACAAGCCGATTAGGGTTTTTGAGGTTAGCGAGGATGACGCAAAAAAAGGAAAGTTCAATAGACCACTTTACGAAAAATTTGATGTCAATAGAAGGATGATTTTAATTAAGAATAGAGACAACTACGGCTTCGCTGGTGGAAACAATGTTGGAATAAAATTCGCACTGAGCGTTTTAAATCCTGATTATGTAATGCTTTTGAATAATGATACTGTTGTTGATAAAAAATTCTTAGATGAGCTTGTTAAAGTTGCAGAAAGTGATAAAAAAATTGGGATTGCTGGACCTCTTATTTTGTATTATGATCATCCAACCATTGTCTGGGCTTTTGGTACTGTAGCTCTGAGGGGAAAACCAAAAAGCTACATCTTGTACACTCCTATTGAGGTTCCATGGGTAATTGGATGCGCCCTCCTTCTTAAGGCAGATTTACTACGTAGTGTTGGCTTGCTAGATGAAAACATATTCTTATATGGAGAAGAATATGATTTATGTCTCAGGGCGAGAAGCCAGAGCTACTATTTATATGCTGTTCCAACTTCCACAGTGATCCATAAAGAAAAAATGGATTATATCCTGGACAAACCTTATAAATTATACTATGAACTAAAACATTTTCCATATGTTCTCAGAAAGAATTATATGGGAGCAAACTTCGCTTATGTATTTCTCAGATATTATCTTGGTGGAACAATTCTAAAAAAGAGTTTACTTATTTTAAAATTATTAAAAAATCAAAAAAAAGAGAAGTGCAAAAGATAATCTCTGGTATATTTGAAGGCATTATCTGGGTTCCTAACAAAAACTCATAGTAATGCTCTTGGACGAGTATATTATGTTGCAGTTACTGACATACAACTGGGATTTTGTGAGGTCTTGCTCGTTGGGCAAAACAATTCTTTGGGGAAATACATCTTTTCCCATCCATACTGCTCTATTTTTAAGTTCTAATCTAAAGACTATAATTTGATCATGTTTTCCAAGGAGAGATCTGTTAAAGTAATCAGGCCAACTAGGGTTGCCAATATGTAAACTGTAATACCTATCTGCGGCAATTTTAATGTTTTCTGGGACAAAATTATTAATAAACTCAATACTCGAGAACTCCGAATATGTAAAGCTGTCTCTGGGCCAGTAGTGTTTGAGGAAAGGATTGTCAATATTCCATGTGGGACTAAACACACCTAAGCTTATGAGAACCAAAATGATGATGGTTATAGAGGTTATCTGTAATGTCCTACTTTTTGTTAATATTATTGCTATTAAAAAAATTGCAAGGCTAATAAAGACACTATCCAAAATTTCCATATAATACCAAAATCTATGTGCAATAGGAGCTAAAGAAGGTAAAGTAAATGAGGATAACCCCATAACAGTCATCCCTCCAGCTATTACCAAGAAAGAAAAAGATTGAACCCTCTTGTCCTTTAAAAGTACAAATAGCATTCCAATGCTAGCCATACTAGTATACACAATCAGCCCCATCCTTCTTAATATAGGATAAAACCACGGGAGACCACTTTTACTGAGATTGCTACTGTACAACTTTGTGCCGATAAAAAGATCCGAGATTGCAATCTTAAGAATGCCAATCAGTTTATATCCATGTATCTTTGAAATTAAAAACCAATAAAATATCCCCGCAGTGACTATTAGGAGGATGAGGCCCAAGGCTTGATGCTCACGTTGAGGAGTATACCTTAACCCTAATATGACACTGTAAAATGCAATTACAGTAAATATCAAAAAGGCATATCCAATGGTATGAGTGATTAATAAAATAATTGTTAGAAATACAAAAAGAAATGCTCGCTTATGATTAAATCCGTTTGGTAAGCTTTGATACAGCAACAAGAGACATATCATAACAAATGAGAGTGCTAGGGTGTTGGGCACTATGCTCTTTCCGATCATATCAAGCACATTGTCTGATAATGCAACAAATAGTGCGGATAATAGCCCGATTTTGGTGGAATACATTTTGCTTGATATAAGATAAATGATAGTTGCTTCAATTATCAATGTTACAACACCTATAGAAAGAAAAGACGCTATTTTGTAATTTAATTTTAGAAGGATGTACATTGTTGCTATTATCAAATGCATTATTGGATAAAGATTATATGATTCATACCCATAATGTTTTGGAATTCTTCCGCTCCACAGTATGTTCTCAACTAAGTTTTTGTGAGACCATGGATCAAATCCTAATACTGTTGGGTAAAGAAAATTCTGTGTCATTGTAAGAATTACAGTGACCATAATTACTTGGAAAAGGATTAAGTAAACCCTTAAGGGAGATCTGATATCTGAACAGATTATTTCACCAACAACAACGATGGCCATTAAAATTGTAGATGCAAAGAATAAAATCGGGCGGGAATATGGATCTGATCTATAATAGTATACTAGGATGGACCAAGCAAGTAAAACAAAGTATAAGGTAGATAATACCCTAAAAAGCCTAGTGTTAAAATAAGTTATGTCTAAATTATTTATCTTATCACTAATTTGAGATGGATCTTGTATTTTTGTCGCAATATACGCCCCAAGGATGAGAAATCCAGTAGCTATTATCCCTAAAACAAATATCGGTGTCATAAGGATCACCCTAACGAATAAATTTTCATAATTTGAGTTTTTACATACGGCCAAGTGAATCTTCTTGCATATTTTTTTATTTTATGCTCATTCCATTTTTTTCTAATCCTTCCAAAATTCTTTCCATTAAATCTTCTGGATTAGCAGGCTCGCTAAGTAACCCATACTCATCTGATATGATTATTTTTTCACTTGCCCCATTTTTTGAAGCAATAACCGGTCTTCCACATGCCATGGCTTCAATCTGGACGATTCCAAAGCTTTCTCGCAGACTGGGGAGTACAAGAATATCAGCAGCAGTTAACCAAATTGGTATCTCCTCCGGTGGCCTTAGTCCAACAAATTTGATATAACTTTTTAGACCTAGGCTCTGAGTATATCTCTCTAAATGCTCTTTTAATGTTCCGTCCCCAATTATAACACATAAAATATCATTTCTATTTTTGACAATCATGCTAACGGCTTCAATAAGATACTCAAGACCCTTTTCCGGTTCCAGACGTCCAATACTTACTATTATCTTTTTATCCAATGGCAACCCGAGCTTCTTTCTACATTCTAACTTGTTGTAACCTTTAAACCTTTCAATGTCTATAAAATTGTAGACAACTACGACCTTTTCACTCTGAAGTCCATCTATTTGCAAAAGTTGTCTTTTCCAATACCCGGAGAGAGCAATTATTTTGGAGGCCTCGGATAGTATGTATCGTCTGATCCCTTTTATGATCTCACTGCTCTGCCTGAACTCCACATGAAGCAGACTGGAGTGGATATGAAAAATAAACGGTATTCCTAATATTTTAACCCAGAGGCAATATGCGCTGTTTTCCCAGAAACTTACACCTTTCCCAATATGGGCGTGGAGGATTATCTTGTGCCCTTTCTTTTGATATTCTTTTATGACCTTTGAAAGCTCAACAAAATTAACAAAAAATCTTGTGATTTTTTTCAAAATTTCGCTTGTTAGATTTTTAGTTCTATCAACTTTATATGTTTCTATTCTCTCAACGATAACCCCTTCTTCATTTAATTTTCCCTCTAATGTCTTTCCATATGTTTGTATGCCCCCAATACCGGAAGGAATTACATTTATAACTACTAAATTTTTCATTAGATAACCCTCCAAAACACCATCTTTCCTGAAGTAACTTTTGAAAGCTTTTCAATAAACATCTCCGACAGCTCCTCATCTATGATGGGATTTTGCTCATTGGGATCGTTTTTAAGATTGAATATCCAGGCAACATTATCCCCAGGAGAATACATAAACTTAAGTTTCCCGTAAACCAACGCCTTCTTTTCGTGCCCGTGTATGGTGTTCTCACTTAAAATGAGCCTCTTTTTAGGGGCCTTAAAGATGTTGATTCCATCAAATAGAATGTTATGCTGGATACCCAGCAGATCCATCAGTGTTGGCACGATGTCAACGCCACTGACCGGCTTATCCTCTTCTCGTTTTTTCGGAATGTCTGGCCCCATAATTATCAAAGGCACCTCGATGAGCTCATTAAATACGCTGTGTCCGTGTCCTACTCCTGCATAGCCCCTTACGTCGTAGAAATATCCTGCCTCCAACTCTGCATGATCCCAGAACTCCTCGCCATGATCCGCAGTTATGACCAAAATTGTGTTATCAATAAGCCCCTTGTCTTCGAGAAATGTATGGAACTGCTCAAGCACATAATCGACGTATCTAAGGGTATTATCATACAGCAAAAGCTTATTTTCCCTGAACTCTTCAAACTTCCCACCCTTCTGGTTTTCTGGCTTCTGGAATTCTCCCCAGTATTCGATTTTGGGCAACTTCTTAACCTCACCAAAATAGTTATAGAACTCATTGGGGGGAGAAATTGGCTCGTGCAGGTCTTTTAGATGAACATGTGCAAAAAAATTGTTGTCTTGATTCTTTATCCAGCGCTCCAGCTCGTTTAATATTGACTCAGCATCCGTTAGGGAGCTGAGCCTCTGCTCGTGAAACCTCCGCCTCACAGAGAGAAACGCAAGATCAATCCCGGAGTTGAAGTAGGTGGCATAATCAAAGAGAGCTAAAATCTCGCTTAAAGTTAAGATGTTCTCCTTTAACGGTTTAAGCTTGGATAGGTCAAACTTCCTGTCTTCCCCTTCAAGAACCGCTCCATGGTTGTGGGGATAAAATCCGGTGAGTAGAGAAGCGATGGCAGGATATGTCCACGGGGAAGTTGCAATTAGTGAGGCTTTATACCCTCTAATAGACTTCAAGAAGGGGGTGGTTTCCCTCTGATAGCCGTTGTATGAAATGTGGTCATTTCTAAGGCAGTCCACTGTTATCAGGATGACGTTTTTGTCTGGCTTGCTTGAGAAGTCGATAAACTTTTCAGCAAATCTTTTTGTTTTTTTGAGTCTCTGCTCAAACGTGACTCTATCTTTAGAAGTATTCGCACCGAACTTGACTCTATCATAGACCTTACGAAACAGTTTATACACCTTGAGGTTCCGTTTGATAACCTGATCCGTTATCTTTTCCACGCGCTTCCCTCCTAAGTGCTTCTGATAACCCTTAGAAACACCCTCTCATACTCCCTCGCGACCTTCTCCCAGTTGTACTGCCTCCGTATCCTCTTAACCTGGGTCTTTCTTATAAGCCTTAGGTCGAACTCCCCGCGCTCAAGCATCCTCATTTTATTACCCAAATCATCGGCATCTTTAAAGTATATCCCTCCTTCCTGAAGGACTTCCCTGTTGAAGGGCACGTCGTAGGCCAAGATGGGCCTCTTAAACAGCATCTGCTCAAGTAAAGATGGATTCGTCCCGCCGACCTCGTAGGCGTGGATGTAGGCAAAGCAGTTCTTCCTCAGAACTCCGAGGACTTCCCTGTCGTATATCGGATCGAGGAACACAATGTCTTCATCGCCGCCCCTCAGCCTCAGGAGGTGCTTTGTGTACGGGTCTTTTTTGTTGAAGTTTCCCACTATGACGAGCTTCTTTTCAGAGCTGGCTTTCTTAAACCCTTCAACCTCAAGGTGGATGTTGTTCTCCGCAACTATTCTGGCGACTGTGAGGTAGTATTCGTTAGGCTCAAGTCCGAACTTTTTAAGTACCTTCCGCTCCTCATCCCTGGAAAGACCGGAAGGAACGAGCTCCCTTGCGCCGTAGGCGATATAGACTATCCTCCTAGGTTTGTGTCTTTTTTCCAGATGCTCCTTAATTCCAAGAGAATCTGCAATAACAATGTCGGGAACCTTACAGGACAGGTACTCCATGAGGTACATGTAGATCATCGTGGTGAGGTACACCGGAAAGAGGTAGAAGGGCACAAAGCGGCTCCTCTTTATCAGCCTGTGCCATTCAACCCCGTCGGGATTGATGAGGATCTTCTTCCGTGAGAGACGTGGAAGAAGAGCCGCCAGAGCACCGTCGGGCGATACAAAATACAGAACATCGACATCGTGGGAATGTTTAAGTAAGAGATACGTTGCGGCAACCACATCATTTATAGAGGGGATGGTTACGCTTTTCCCCTGAATTGATGGGACATGGATTCTGATTATACCTTTATACTCATCTTCAAAGAACCTATCTGCCTCACATGTAACGTACACCCTAAACCCTGCCTTTGAAAGTCTCGTAGAAACCTCCTCCACAAAAGTCTCAGTTCCTCCATACTTTCCCGGAATGCCTCTTGAGCCTATAAGGGCAACCCTCATACGTATTCAATCCCCCGCTACTCCCTCACCATCCTCGCTAAGACGTTCAGCGTTAATCCCGCAATGAACAGCTGAATCCCAATTAGAGTAAAAATCCCCGCAGCTATAGCCTGGGTTAAAAATACATTTCCCCCTCTCCAGTACGGCTTCAAGGCCAGATATGCAAACACTCCTGCGATAGCAAAGCTTACCAAGCTCAAAATGCTGAACAATAATAGAGGCCTCTTATACCCAATCAGCCCCACAACCTTGGCTAAGACCCCAACTCCATGTGAAACTGGATTCTTCTTGTGTCTTTTAGGAACGTCGTACCTGACGTTTATCGGAACTTCTTTAATCCTTAATCCTTTTCCAGCCAACTCGTGTATCATCTCACTTTCAATATGATATCCATCAGCATCCAGGTTTAAGTTCTCCAAGGCCTTCCTGTTCAAGGCTCTGAATCCACTTTGAGAGTCACTAACGTTAATACCAGATGCAATTACAGTCGCTTTATTAAGAACCCAAAGCCCGAGCCTTCTATAAAGTGGAATATTTCTGTAAGCACTGTTCAAATATCTCGACCCTATCACAAGATCCGCCTCGCCTCTGATTATAGGGTCTATTAGCAATGGTATTTCATCGGGATTGTGCTGACCATCTGCATCCAAACAAACCACGGCATCGTAGTTATTCCTCAAGGCATATTCAAAGCCAGTTTTTAAAGCCGCTCCTTTACCCCTGTTGGTTGGATGCCTTATCACAACTGCCCCTGCCCTCTGGGCTACCTCGGAGGTTCTATCCGTAGAGCCGTCGTCAACGACTAAAACGTCTCCGTACTTCTTGGCTAGGGCAACGACTGACCCAATAGTGAGCTCCTCGTTGTACGCTGGAATAACTATGAGCGTCCTCATACACCCTACCATTGCCAACTTTAAGTTTGATAAGTTAAAAATCAAACGGTTAGGCAAAATCAACATCTTATAATTATTATTAAACTTCAATTCATATCCAACCTGAACACTCCCCGATCCACCACAACCCTCCCCTCAACGTAGGTGTAGCGGATGACGACGCTCCCATTCAGGTCAAGGGGCAAGGGGAACTCCTCCTTACCCTTTACGGGATACCACTTCCTAAAAACAAGGGTGCCATTGTCAAGGAAGCCGAAAATTCCTAGGCCCGTTCCCGTGGCGTTTTCGAACCTCAGGACGACCGTTCCGTTCACCCTTTCCACGGCAACGTTCGGATGCTCCAGCTTGAATATCTTTATTACCCCCCCATCCGAGTATACGAGGCGGTATCTTTCATCACCGTTTCTCACAAACAGCCTCGCCATCGTCGTGTTGTACATCTTCTCCGTCATGAGAAAGGCGTAGTTGTAGTCGAGATTTATATACAGGTAAGGCCCCGAATTCGAGAATCTGGATAGGGGAACTATCGTAACCTTTGCCCCCTTCTCAACGAAGAGCTCCTTTGGGTACCCCACGGCATTGCCAACGCGAATTGAGACATCCCAAGCATTTCTTCCGGGCTTAACGAGAACTGCATAAGGCTCGTTCTCGAACATCATGACGTCGCCGAGATTCACCGTCATGGGAAGCATGGCAAAGCCGTATCCTTCAGCTGTAAGGTTGGCCCATCTCTTGGCTAGACGGGCCGTATCGAATATTGACTGAAGTTTTAGAAAGTCGTAATAGGAGACTATAACGTAGTCAACGCCAAGACTCTGGGCCCGCTTCCAGTCGAGCAAACCCAAGAGGTAGGCGGCGACCCAAGCATTTGGCATACCCTGGGCAACCGGAGCCCTCCTCGCGTAGTAGGTAACCCAGTGGCCATAGTCCCACCAGGCAAGGACGATGTCATTCTCGTTAGAATTCTCTCTCAACCATTCTAAAGCCCTAATCCAGTGCTCATTTACAAAAGGTTTCATACCCCAAGCCTTCTTAAACGCCAAGGCACCGGAAAGGGCAGGGAAGACGACGAGGAGAACCAGAGTGGCTGCCACAAGCTTCTTCCCAGAGAGCTTAGGCTCAATAATTCCATAAACCTCCAGAAGGCCAAGACCGGCAAGAAGGGCTATGGCCGGCGAAGCTATGAAGAGGAACCTGCTCCAGATGGAGAGCATGTATAGGGAAGGCAAAACGTAGCCAAGCACTAGGAAGTCTGCCCACGATATCCTCCGCAGGCGGAGGAGGAAGAGGGGGGCAAGGAATAGGGTGACATTATAAGCCGCCCATAGGTCGTGAAAAGTTGGAGGCCTGGTTTCCTGTATTGGAGCCTCTGTGAAAATTCCAAAACCCGTCGGGAGCTCCCTAAGGGCCGGGAAGCGGAGGAAGAGAATCACGATGCTCATGACAACAAAGATACTGAGGATTATAGCTCTCTGCTTGAAGTCATTGATGAACCTTCTCGCTAAGTATAGTGCCAAGATGAAGGCAAGGGCTAAAAGTACTAGGTACTTCAGGTGGACGAGGAGGTAAGCATCCTTCACGAATCCAAAAGTTAAGCCCAGTTTCTTGGCCACGGCCTTCCCAAATCCATGATCCTGCCCGAGCATCCCGTAGTTGAGCATTCCTCCTATCCAGTTCGCAATGAGGGCACCAAGGACTGTGGATAGCACGAGAAGGGTAGCATCTGGGAAGTATTTCTCCTCCCTTAGATACCCCCAAATCGAAAGGAAGAGCCCAGAGGCCAGCACGAAGACGAAGATTGGGTAGTAGGCCTGCCAGAAGGCCGAGGAAAAACCTGTAGCCAGGGCTGGGATGATGTAAAGGGAGTACCTCCATTTAACCTTCAGGGTGAGGGCGTATGCGATGCCGAGCAACGCCACAGAGTACCAGAAGAGCATGTAATTGTCGCCCCTATAATAGTTGGCCATCGACCTGAATATATGACCAAAGCTCATGGCGAGCAGGAGAGAAGAAAGGAACGCTGGCCCATCTCCATAAAGCCTGCGGAGGGCTAAATAAAAGAATAGCACCGTCAGAACTCCAAAGATAACGGGCGTGATGCGGAAGGCGTCGTAGAGCGAGACTCCCAGGGGGGACAGGAGCTTGTATATGTATGCGGGAGTCATCCAGAGACCCAAGGGATGAAAATTCTTAATCTGAAAGCCCCACGGGCCAAAGGCAAGGGTGAAGAAGTTGAACCACTTTCCAGCCTTGAGGGCCTCTTCGATGTAGGCGAGATGGAAATAAGGGTCAAAGCCAAGTAGGTAGGAAAGCCTAAATGTAACAATTCGGAAGATAGTTGCTATAACAAGCAGGATGGGAATTGCATACCTGGGCTTGGGTATCTTTGCCAGCGCCTTCATCACCTTCCCTCCTCCTCAAACTTTTTAACGTTTCCCCAGACATCGGGGCTCCGTAGCGGTCTTAAAAAGATGAGAATTAGTGACAGGAATGATAGGGCGATAATTGCCCCCACCTGGAAGGTGGCACCACCCGGAACATCAAAAGTACTCCGGAAGGTCAGGAATACTGGAATTAAGGCGAGGGGCACCAAATAGGGCCGTTGGTCTAGAATTCTAAAGAGATATAAGAATCCGCCTGCGATGAGAAGCTCAGGGATAATAATACCGCCCAGAATGAGAGGCATAGGCAGGAGCTCGTCCCTGCGGAGATAACCATCCCTCAGGATATCCTCCAACAGGAGAACAAGGGAGAGGGCAAAGGTTAAGGATGTCACGGTTGTTGTGTAAGAGTAGAGTGTACTAACGTAAACCGACTTCCCAGTGTAGAGGGAATATAGGAGGAACGTTATAATGCCCACATCCCTGCTTCTCCGGGAGACCAGAAAAGGTAGCAACGATAGAAGAAACGCGGGATTTGATAGCTCGTAGCCGACGATTAGGCTCGCTATAATCCCAATCATTTCGCCACCCCCGCTATCTCCCTCAGGTAGTCGCTCGGGCCGAGGTCAATGGTGGGGGCGATTGCCAGAAACCGCCTGATTATCTCCTCTCTCTCCAAGTAGGCCCTGTAAAGCCTCTCAAGGGTTCCTTCGTCGAGGGAGCCCGCGTAAAAGAGCACGGGATTAGGTGAGAGAATAATCACCCGGTGAACCTTCACCGCCTGCTTGACGGCCCTGTAAACATCCAATGGATTGCTGAGGTCAGTTATTAGCAGGACTACAGATGGCCTCTTGATGAGGGAAAAGGCCTCATAAATTCCCTTGACACCTTTTCTACCCTTTACGAATGGGAACACCTTTGCCAGGAACTCTCTCCCCCTATCCCCAAAGAAGCTGAAGGAGAAGCGGAGCGACATAATGCCACGCTCCCACCTAGACTCCAAGAACCTTCTCATCCTCTCAACCTGCAGGAGCCCTTTGTCGGGGGGGAGCACCTTAGCCTTTCTCTCATCGTAAATCGCCAACCCAACCTTAAACCTCTCCCCCAACTTGTAAGCCAGCTGGAGGGCGAGGATAGAAGCGTAGTCAACCTTGGCCATCCTTACTCCCTTCCTCATCTCCCTCGTGTTATCTACGACTATGTAAACGTCCGCCTCACTCTCCCTCTCTAACTCCCTAATGATTATCTCACCAAGCCTTGCCGTGGCCTTCCAGTCAACCCTCCGGATATCATCTCCAGGCTGAAACTCCCTGAGCTCCTTTATTTCAGGAATTTCACCTCCGTGGAAACTTCTCCTATATTTCTCAAGCAACCTGAGATTGGCCTCGACCCTTGCGGCTTCTCTGAGAGCTCCAAGAGAAGGTATGACCTTTACCTCCTCCCCTTTCCCAACGCTAACTTCCTCAAAATATAGACCCCTAACGTCCTCCAAAATGAGGCTAGCGGGGGAAAGTTTGAACCTACCCCACCTCTTCGGAATAACAGCATAGCGAACTTCCCTTTCCTCTCCCTCCCTCAGCTGTACTAACATCGTTACCGGAGAGAATGCTCCTCCTCCATCCTTTATCCTCACGATGCAATCCGTTCCCAGATTCCTTACCCTAACAATGACCTCGAGTTCTTTCCCCTCCTCAACCTCTCTCTCGGGAACATCCCTTTCAGCCTCAACCGCCAACCTCGTTGAGAACCTCACAGAGGCCACGTAGAGCACGAGAAATAATCCGGCGAGGGCAGGGGCAGCCGAGGGGATTAAATAACCCTCCAGAAGGAGCAGAAAGGCCGTCATCAGTATTAACTCGTCCCTCCTCATCTCTCACACCGGCACGGGAGTTTCCTTGAGAACATCCCTTACAATGTCCTTCACCGTAATGCCCTCGAGCTCGTACTCGGCCTTGAGAATTATCCTATGCGAGAGAACGGCCTCGGCAACACCCTTAACGTCGTCAGGCACTACATAATCCCTACCATCAAGGAAGGCCCTCGCCTTAGCGGCGTAGAGCAGATGCTCACCAGCCCTAGGCGATGCCCCAAAGAGCACCCTTTCATCGTTCCTCGTGGCCACAAGTATATCGTGGATGTAGCCGATGATTTCATCCCCAACATTCACACCCTTAACAGCCTCCATAACCTTCACGAGCTCCTCCCTTGAGAGGATAGGCTCAACATCCCTGAACTCGCCCTTGCTCTTCCTCCTCAACATCTCCATTTCCTCATCCCTTGGTGGATAACCCATCTCAACCTTCAGCATGAACCTGTCAAGTTGAGCTTCGGGCAGTGGATACACACCCTCATGTTCCAAGGGATTCATCGTCGCTATGACAAGGAAGGGCCTTGGAAGCTCGAAAGTCCTGCCCTCTATCGTCACCTGCCTCTCCTGCATAGCCTCCAGCAAAGCACTCTGCGTCTTAGGCTGAGCCCTATTTATTTCATCCGCCAAGACAACGTTAGCAAATATTGGTCCTTTCCTGAACTTCCACTCGCCTCCGTCGAAGTAGAAGGTCCCGAGTATGTCAGCGGGCATAAGGTCCGGCGTTAGCTGTATCCTGGAGAAGCTTAGACCGATAGCCCTAGCGAAGGCATTGGCGAGCGTCGTCTTTGCAACTCCGGGGATTCCCTCCAAGAGCACATGGCCCTCCGTCAGCAATGCTATCGTAAGTAGCTCTATCGCATCCTCCTTTCCAACCACCATCTTCCTTATCTCAGCCTTGAGATGCTCGATGAACTCCTTACCATCCATCCCTTACCCCCCAGCTCCGACTTTAGCCTCGAACCTGTTTCTATCTCCCTCACTATCCTTCTCAGCACATCCTCATCCAGCCCCTTCTCGGCAAGAATCCTTATTATGTCTTTCCCATCCTCCTCACCAAAGAACTTATCGAGAATCCTGAAGATGAGCGCAAGCACCTTTTCAAGTATGACAACCCACGCGCCGCTCTCGATAAACACATACAAGAGGCCAACGAAAAGCACATAGTGAAGGATATACTCCCTTCTTACGACCCTCCTGACTAGGTACGTGCCAGTGGAGTAAGGATTAAAGTCGGCATGGTGAGCCTCATCAGCCATAAACCTCTTCTCCGGCAATGATTCAAGGAAGTTCTCAATGAAGCGACGATTATAAGGGAAGAGGGCGTTTGAGAAGATGTCCGGGTCTGAGAAGAGATATAAGCGACCCTCCCCATATTCAAACACAGCCCCCACAGCATAAGAACCGAAGGAGTTGCCAAGAAGGGAAGCATTTGACGTCATGAGTATTGGCGTGCCCCCAAAAACCGCCCTCGGCCTCTCCGTGACAACGAAATCAACACCCGCAGCAAGCTCAGGAGCCACCCAAACGGCGAGTGGCCTCGTGGAGTTCCCAAGGCAGACGGGACTAATTATCTGAGCCCTCGATATGCTACTCTCAATTCCGAGCTCCGTAAAGAGATCGCGGATTATCCGAAAATCATCCGCCGCAAGTATTACAACACCACCTCCCTCCAAGAACGCCCTCAACTCCCCTACCTCCGCAGGCGTAAAGGGCACATTAGGGCCAATAACCACGAGAACACCAGATTCCTGACCAAGACCAATTGAATCATAAGTCGTGAGAACTGGGACTATTTCCCCCCTCGAATAGAGAAGCTTAGCAAAGCTTGACGCACCCCTAGGCCCAGTGTTGAGATAACTGTAATCGGCGGAACTCTTCATCACAGGAATCGAAGCAGGCATCAAAAGAAAGCCAACCCCAATAATTAGCAGAATGACATAAAAAGCCCTATTCATAACTCACCACCCAACGAAGCCACTATGACACGAGCCGCTTTTCTAAAGACTCCCGACTCAGACACTCTCCTCTTAGCGTAGAAGTACAGCTCGTGGAGCCTCGTTAAGACACTTAGATCATCGAAGAAAGAAGCCCCCCTAAACATATCGAGGAGTTCTCTCGGTGTCGTAGACCTCGGGAGAGCGCCCATTCTGATTAGAAAGGAGTAGACAACTCTGTAAACCCGGAGAATGACTGGAACATTTTCAGGGGACACTTCCCAGCTCGACTGCTCAACCTTCCCTCCAACCTCCACCTCTCCTGGCAGATCCCTACCCCTCAAAAGCCGCCTAGCGAGCAGAATGACAAATAGGGCCACTAAAACAATGCCAATTCGTGAGGCATAGTTTATCGGTGATACTGCCACGATTACCGTGTTCGAAGTGCTCGGCATATAAGCATCGTTCCCCCTGAAAATGGCATAAAGCTTAAGCTGACCCGGAACCCTTGGCGTAACGAATATCTCAGCCCTTCCATTCACAAACACGCTCTCATAAGGCTCGTCATTCACATAGAGGGTTATGGGGTAAGAACCAGAGGCATTTACCGTTATTATGACCCGAAAGCTCTCTCCAACGTGCACAGACTCCGGAGCAGATATCGATAGGGGGAGCCAAAGCTTGGCCGGATAAACCGTCACATTTGCCGAGGTGGGCTCATATATTTCGTTCCCCGGAAAGATAAGAATAACGTCCATTGCCCTTTGAAGACCCTCAAACTGGAAGGAGAAAGAACCATCATCCCCAGTTACCGTGGATTTATTCTCTCCTGGGGCAATCAAGTACACGGGAGCACCCTGGACAGGCCTGTTAAGCTCGTCCATCAAGAACCCTAAAACCTGAGAATCCGTCGCTCCCGAGATTAGAAAGTAGGTCCCGAGCCTCGAGACGTTAACATAGAGAGTATTGGACCTCACCGTTTTACTACCGTTCACGGCCGTGCAAAAGATTTCATGAACGCCAGGCTCTTGGAAAGCGTAATTGATATTCAAGACCCCACCCTTAGGAAACGCTTCCACCTCGCCACCGTCGACAAAAAGCTGAACGTCCTTGAGACCCTCCGCGTAAACTATAATGGTAACGTTCTGGAAAACCACAGGTTCCTGAGGATAAATAAACACCCTGAACTCCGAGACCTCCATCTTAGCCCTCATGATTGATTCATACTTATCCAAGAAAGCGGACAATCTTCCCACCGTGTCAAGAACCTCGCTCGTATTAAGGGGAAGGGCTCTCAAAAGGACGAAAAGTCTTCCAAGACTCGCCCTCGCGACCTCCAAGTATGCCCTCGCCCTCACATAATCCCCCGCATCCACGGCCTCCTTCATCCCCCTAACTGCGAAAGACAGTTCCAAAAGCTCATCGGACAAGTCAACGAACCTTCCAGCGAGTTCCATAGCGTCAGGGCTTCCCCCATAGAGATACACCTCCCGGTAAGTGGCGTTGGCAATCATGCTGAGATTAAGGGCTAGGGGGAGAGCATCCTCCCCTTCGGCAAGCGCCGCGAGAACACCATCTACTCGAACCAGCATCTCACCGAAATAGTCCTTCAGACCCTCATCGAGTGCCTCGGAAACTCCCGAAAAGGCTACCAAGATGAGGAGGAACGGGACGATTCGCCTCATCATATGTGCCATCCGGACAAACCTTTTAAGGTTGTTGGTCTATCTGGGGCGGGAGGAAATGTGAAGAGAAAAGACATAATCTCGGGAATACTAATAGCTTTTGGCCTCGTCCTTACCGTGACAGGCTTTCTGAAGGCCGAGGTTAGATGGGAGAACCTTGGCTTGGCGGCCGTCATACTGGGGCTCGTCGTAGCTACCATAAAGCCCTCCAACCTAGTGAAAGCCGAAACCGCATCCCTCCTCCTCTCAGGATACCATGAGACGATGACAAACCTTCTGAGGGGGCTCTCGCTTGAGGGAAACGCAGTTTATCTTCCTCCCTACGGGAACTTGCCCAAGGGAGGCCTCTTCGTTCCGCTTAGAGAGGATTTTGACCTTGATCCAGCAAGGCTCTCTGAGGATGAACCCTTCGTCACGAACGTCCCCACGGAGAAACAAATGGGCCTTCTCCTGAAGCCGCCCGGTGCTGAACTCTTGGAGAAGTTCGAGGAGCACCTTGAAGGCCCAGTGACGAGTATAGCAGAACTTGAAGGGGCAGCAGGAGCCGTGCTGAAGACACTTGGCTTAGCGGACAGGGTGTACATAGAGGAAGGGGAAGAAACCATAAAGATCATAATCCAACCCCAACAATGCCACTTCTCAGAAGCCTGCACGAAAGTGGCCTGTCCAATATGCTCTTCCATCCTCCTAGGCCTCACCAAGGCCACCGGAAACGTGATAACCGTTGGGGCAATCGAAAAAAAGGACTACGGCATCGAGATCATGGCCAGAAAGCTCGGAGGGATAGAAAAATGGATGTAGAGGACTACATAGTGCTCTTCCTAGCAATCTGGACGTTAACGTCTACCCTAACAGCCAAGACCGTAGACGTCTTCCTCACCCTAACCCTCATAGGCCTCCTGATAACCCTCGAGGTCGGAAGCCTCTTCCTCTCTAAGGAGCAGAAGGAAAGCTTAAAGCCCCTCATCGAGTTACTCCTTGTGATATTCGCCCTCATAGTCATGAAGAAAGTCTACGACGTGCTCGCCGGGTGAGGGAGTAGCTATGGGAAAGCCAGAAGGCTGGAAGAGCTATTGGGACCTGCTGACGATAATCGGCCTATCGCTCCTCCTCGACCTGATCATAGTCTTAGCCCCCGAGAGTCTCCTCAGAAAAGCCCTCGGCCTATCCTTCGTGCTTTTCTTCCCGGGCTACGTCTTCGTGACGGCCCTATTCCCCGAGAAAAAGGAGCTCGACAACCTAGAGCGGCTGGCCCTCAGCTTCGGCCTCAGCATAGCCCTCGTCCCCCTCATAGGACTAGCCCTGAATTACACGCCCTGGGGAATACGTCTAACCCCGATACTAGTCAGCCTGACCATATTCAACGTCACCTTCGCCCTCATAGCGATACACAGGAGAAAGAACGCCATAAACCCATGGATACCTTGGATAACCATCGAGGACATCAAAAGGGAGCTCGAATGGGAGGAGGCAAGTAAGCTGGACAAGGCCTTAACGGTAATCTTAATCGGAGCGATAATAGCCTCCTTCGGCGTCCTCTCCTACGTAATAACCAATCCCAAACCTGGAGAAGCATTCACAGAATTTTACATCCTTGGACCAAAAGGCAAAGCGGCCGACTACCCCACCGAACTATTCGTCGGGGAGAACGGTACGGTTATAATTGGCATAGTGAACCACGAGCACCGCAACGTCACCTACTACGTCGAGATATGGCTCGTCAACCTGACCTACAATTTCACGACCAACCAAACGTTCATCCACGAAATGTACCTCATGCACCGATTTAACGTGACCCTTCCCAATGTCCCAGTCAACATCGAAGGCAACTGGACTCCTCAATTCGAAACTAACTACACATTTTCTATAAATAGGCCAGGGAAATGGCAAGTCTGGTTCCTGCTGTTTAAGGATAGAGAACCCGCGATCCCAATGGAGTGCCTCAAAGGTGAAAACTGCGCCCAAACGGAATCCTGGAGAATCCTCGAGGCAATAAACGGAACGATACAAAGCCTGAAACTTAACGTCAATGTCAAGGAACTTGGCTGAATTACGAAAATTTTTTAAACCCCTACGACTACTTATAGTAGAAAGTTCCTGGAGGGGTAAAAATGAAAAAGTCGTTAGTCTTAATGGTGGTGCTGACTATCATTCTTGCGGCCTCTTGGGGAACGGCAACCTTCAGGGATGTAGCAAAGTCAGAGGGCAACACCATCTCCACGGGAGAATTCAACATCAAGATAAGCAAGAGCGGTGAAAGGTTCTACGACGACCTAAGGCTCTTCACGGTGAAGGCACTAAAGCCCGGAGACGAAACTACAATAACCTTCTACGTGAAGAACCAGGGAGACATCCCCGTGTCCAGAATAATCATGAACATAACCGTGCAGGACATCGAGAATAAGATGTCACCAGCCGAGAAGGAAGTAGACAACACACCCGACGTTGGAGAGCTGAGCAAACACCTTAGGATAACCAGCTTCCTCGCCGGAAACACCAGACTCCCAGAAGTCGAAGGCAAGACACTCGCCGAAATCAGGGGAAGGCCAATAACCATATTCTCAGGCAGGCTGGAAGAAGAGGAGATACTAAAGGTCATCATAAAAGTAAAGTTGGACGAGAACGCGGGGAATGAGTGCCAGACGGACAGCGTTAATGTGGACATAAAGCTGATAGCCGAGCAGTAGCGCTTATAAGCAGGCCAACCCACCATCCAACATGCTCTACGTGGAGCTGTTAGGCCTCCTACCCGACATGGCAAGGGCAGAAGTAAAGGCCCTCCTCGAAATCGCCGGAGAGGGCCAGATAGTCGGGAGGGACTACCTCCTCCTTGCCCTTAAAGGTAGCTCCTCCCTCTTTCCCTTTCTGGAGAGGCTCGGAATGGCCCACGAATACGGCCTCCTGCTATTCTCGGCCGGGGACGTTGAGGAACTCCTCTCGAAGGCCAGAGAGATAGAATGGCCTGCCCTGATAAAGGGCACCTTCGCCGTCCGCAGGGAAATCATGATCAACTGCCGTCACGATGTCGAAGGAATCGAAAGAAAGCTTGGAGCGATAATACACGGGCAGGGGCTTAGCGTGAACCTCTCAAAACCCGACACCACAGTCAGAGTCTACTGCGGTGAAAGTCTCTGGCTTGGCGTTAGGGCCCGGCTCTTCAAGGGAAAGGAGTTCGACACGAGAAAGGCGGACAGGCGGCCTTTCTCGAGGCCCATAGCCCTCCCGCCGAGACTCGCCAGGGCGATGGTGAACCTTAGCAGGGCCAAAAGAGAACTGCTCGACCCCTTCATGGGGACCGGTGGAATGCTTATAGAGGCGGGTCTCATGGGGCTAAAGGTCTACGGGGTGGACATAAGGCCCGACATGGTCGAGGGGGCCAAAATTAACCTAGAGCACTATGGTATAAAGGATCACGTCCTGAAGGTTGGGGACGCAACAAAGCTCAAAGAGCTATTCCCAGACAAGACCTTCGAGGCCATAGCAACCGATCCTCCCTATGGCTCCTCAACGACCCTTCCCATGGCCAGGGACGAACTCTACAGGAGAGCCCTTGAGAGCATGGCCGAAGTTCTAGAAGGTTACCTCGCGATAGCCTTTCCCGCGGACTTCGATGCCGTGAGCGCCGCCGAGGACATTGGATTTAAGGTTATCGAGAGGTTTTACCAGAGGGTTCACTCCTCCCTAGCCCGGTACTTCTACGTGATGAAGACCTAATCAACGAGCTCAAGTTTTAGCTCTGGAACAACTTCCTTGATGTATTCAAAGTGTCTATCTTTCGTGACCAAAACAAGACCCCTTCTAATAGCAACTGCCGCAACGATAATATCAACCCTAGGAATCGGGGTGCCCCTCTTCATCAACTCTTCTGAAATTCTGAACGCAAGTTTGTATTCTTTCTTCGAGGGATACAGAACTTTGAGGCCGAGCAAGGCCCCCTTAGGATACTCAACAAGGTTTATCACCGTCGTGCAACCTTCCAACAGGAGCTTTCCTTTCTTCTTAGCCTCTATCAGGACGTTCGTGTCGTAAAGCTTGCTAAACGCCTCCATTCCGCCCCCCTCATCTTTTTATAGTATTCCTCAGCCTTCTCGTCAGGTATGCTTTCAAGCTCTTTTAGGAACTCTTTCCCAAATTCCTCAAGAAACTCCTCACTTGATTCTTCAAGCTTACTTTCTTCCAACATTTCTAAATACTCCACTATCGCCCTCCTCGCAACCTCGCTCCACTTAATCTCCTTGTACCTCTTCATCCTCTCGTACACATCCTCCGGAATCGACAGCGTTATGTTTGGCATGACACACACCCACATATTTACTGTGTGCCCACACATTTAAGTGTTTTTTCTTTTACCTGATGTCAAGGCCGCAAGGGCTCATCACCTACCCATGGCCCCAGTACCCGAATCGGGAAAGATTAAAATATTTGCCCCATCCCATCAGGTGTAGCGTGAGTATGGTGGGGAGGTGAGCTCATGGCAGTCAAGGATTGCCCTGAATGCGACGGGGCGGGCAAAATCAAGGTGGGCGAGAAGGAGTGCGAAGTGTGTGGCGGCTGGGGGTACGTTCCCGCTGACTTCAAGCTCTCGGAGCACTTGAAGGGCTACCGCAACCTCGAACACTTCGGTGTGGACGAGCAAGTCGACGAGATACCTTGTCCAGAATGCCACGGCAAGGGAGTCGTCCCAGTTTACGATACCTGCCCCACATGCGGTGGGACGGGTAAGGTTCTTGCGTGTGACATCTGTGGCCGCGTAAAAGAGCCCTGGGAGCCGGGCATGGAGACGACATGGGTTTGTCCTGAGTGCGAGAGGAAGTTCAAGGTGGTCTACGTCCTGGACAACGCTTGCGACTACGAGGACGTCGAGATAGGGAGCTACTACAAGGGCATAATCGACAGGGTGGAGAGGTTCGGCGTCTTCGTAAGGCTTAACAAGCACGTCCTCGGCCTGATAAAGAAGAAGGACCTCCTAGGCAAGAGGGAGTACGTCCCGGGCCAGGAGATAATCGTCCAGGTCCTCGACGTGAGGCCCGACAAGAGGGAGATAGACTTCTTGGAGGCCCCGCTGACGAAATACAGAGAAGTCCATGTCAAGAAAGAACTCCCAGTCACTGAAATCAGCCAGCTCAACGAGGGAATGGCCGGCAAGACCGTTAAGATAAGGGGCAAGGTTACACAAATACAGGTGACCGGCGGTCCAACGGTCTTCACTCTAACAGATGGAACGGGCATAACTTGGGCGGCCGCCTTTGAAGCGCCAGGAGTGAGGGCCTATCCTAACATAAACGTGGGAGACATAGCCGAGGTCATAGGAAAGGTCTCCTTCCATGCGGGCAAGATCCAGATAGAAGTCATAGACATGGCGAGACTCTGGGGGCCAGAGGCCGCGGAAGTCAAGAGGAAGATTGAAGAGGAACTCGACAGGAAGGCCCAGCCTGAAGATATCGGCTTCCTCGTCCAGAGCGAGGTTTTAGAGAAACTCAAGCCCAAGATTATGAAGGCTGCCTTCATGATTAGGAGAGCTATATTCGAGGGAAGGCCCATACTCCTGAGGCATCACGCGGACACTGATGGTTACACCGCAGGGGTAGCCCTTGAAACTGCAATAGTCCCGCTCATAGAGAGCGTGGCACCCGATCCAGACGCCAGGTGGCACCTATTCAAGAGGAGACCGAGCAGGGCCCCCTTCTACGAGCTTGAGGATGTGCTCAAGGACATAATCTTCATGATGGAGGACCACATGCGGTTCGGCGACGAGCTTCCCCTAATAGTTATCGTTGACAACGGGGGAACGAGCGAGGACATACCTGCATACAAGAGACTGAAAGCCTATGGGGTGCAGATTGTCGTCATAGACCACCACGACCCCCGGGACTGGATAAGCAATGACAGGGCTGCAGTAGACGAATACATAGATGTCCACGTGAATCCGCACCACGTCAAGCGCGGCTACTACGAGCTCACAGCAGGGATGCTGGCTACGGAGGTGGCTCGCTACGTGAATCCTGCCGTTGAAGACAAGATAAAGCACCTTCCAGCCATAGCTGGGACCGGAGACAGGAGTAAAGCCCCAGAGTTCTACCAGTACCTAAAGTACGCGAAGGAAAAGGGCCTTGACGAGGAGGACCTGAAGAGGATATCCGAGGTGATAGACCACGAGGCCTACTTCTGGAAGTTCATGGACGGCCGCGGAATAATCGAGGAGATACTCCTCATCACGGGCAATCTCGAAAGGCATAGGAAGCTCGTGAACGGCATATACCCAGAAGTCAAAGAGAAGCAGGAGCGCGTCCTGAGGGCGGTTCTCCCGCACGTCAAGAGCGTCGTCCTTCCGAACGGGATAAGGTTCAACACGATAGACGTCGAGCTCTACGCCCCGAAATTCGACTACCCGAGCCCCGGCAAGCTGTCCGGCCTCATACATGACCACTTCAAGGACCAGTACGGTGAAGACAGCCCAATTCTAACCCTCGCCTACGGACCTGACTTTGCCGTCGTCAGGGCATCCGACGGTATGGCCCTGTATGGCTTCGACCTAAACGCCATAGTCAAGGTCCTTCAGGAGCGCCTTCCGGACGCGGGCGTCGAGGGAGGCGGCCACAGCTATGCTGGCTCCATAAAGTTCTTCGAGGGTAAGCGTAAAGAGGTCCTCGAGGCCCTCGCGAAAGAGGTGCTCAAGCTGAAGAGGGTTGCCCAATGATCCTCGATGCCCTCTGGTACATCCTCCCCGCATACTTAGCCAACTCCTCCCCGGTCATCTTCGGCGGTGGGGCTCCAATAGACTTCGGCAGGAACTTCGTGGACGGAAGAAGAATATTCGGCGACGGAAAGACATGGAGGGGATTCTTCGGCGGCCTAACAGCAGGAACGCTGATAGGTATAATCCAGTATTTTTTGAGGCCATACTACTACGGCTCCCTCAAACTGGCAATCAAATTGTCTTTTCTTCTGGCGCTTGGAGCCCTTGTAGGCGATTTAATCGGAAGCTTCATAAAAAGACGGTTAAACATGCCAAGGGGCTATCCTGCGGTCGGTCTCGACCAGTGGGGCTTTCTAATAACGGCCCTAATCTTCGCGTACCCCGTTAAGACAATCCCGACTGGACAGGTTCTTTTCCTCCTTGCCATCACACCGGTAATCCACTGGGCGGCCAACGTCTTCGCATACAAAATGGGGTGGAAAGATGTCCCCTGGTAGCTAAACCCACTCCTCCACGGGAAGAATCCTTATCCTTCTTCCCTCGAGCTCAAGCTCTTTTCTCAAACCCCAGGTGATAACTGTTAACTTTTCTATTCCCAGCTCTCCAGAGGCTTCCACTAAAGTGTTGATCTCACGCTCTCCGTTCTCTTCCGTTAAGTTCCAAGTTACCTGAATGAGCTCTTTTTTCCAGGTATTAAGAAATCGACCTCTCTTCCGCTAAGCGTCCTGTAATAGAAGAAATCCCCGTTAGGTTCAAATCCCCTCTTAAGAAGCTCCACAAAGACAAGATTCTCAAGGAGTCTGCCCATATCACTAACCCCTTGAACAGTTAGCAGACCCGTGTCGACGAAGTAGGGCTTGAAGCCAAGGAGCTCCTTCTTTTTCTCGGACTTTTCAAACGCCCTGAGGGGGAACAGAATCATGGCATCGCTAAGGTACTCGACATAATTTATTATCGTCCCCTTTCCCGCATCTATACCAAGGCTTTTCATAGTCTTGTGTAGCTTTGTTGCGGAGGTGTGACTCGACTTTGCAAGAAAGTGAAGAAGAAGGCGGAACGCCTTGAGGTTTGAAACCTTCCACCTCTCAACGACGTCCCTATAAATGGTTGCATCGAGTATCTCCTTAAGTATATTCCTTCTCAGCCTTTGTTCGAGGACGACTTCAGGATAACCTCCCCATTCCAAATACTCCCTTAGAAGACCAAGCATTGCTCCTTTCTTCGCAAGAGAGTACCTTTTTAGGCATGATTCCCCTAGCTCGAAGAATTTCTGGGAAGGAGAATGGATATACCGTTAGCGGAACGCTTCTCCCCCTAAGAACCGTCGATATTTCCTTAATACCTTAGATAATAACTTTAGATGAAGAACCTGTGATAATTACCGTATCACCTCTGTCGAGAAGATAGCGGACGAAGCGCTCCCAGCCATCAACGGTCTGACCTCATCAAGAAAAACGGTAATCTTTCTCTCGGTATTTTATGGAGTAGTAAACACGGAGCATCTCCATCAAGTCCCTTGCATCGGCACCAATGAGGCGAGGGTCTTCAAAATTCACGTAGAAGCTCCTTTCTCTATCAGGGTCAACATCGTCCCAGATCTGGAAAAGAAAGTAAGTCTTCCCAGCCCGTCTGGGTCCTATCACCGCCAGCGCCCTGCTCACCGAAGGAACTGAATAGTTAATTTCTCGTCTTATGTAGTCGACCCTAAGCTCAAGATAATCTGCCAAAACCTCCTCCCACATAGCCCTGTCAATCATGTTCTGCACATAGAACTTAAAAAGATTGTTCTATGGAGAGACCAATGACCTTCTCTTCACAGGACCCCGTGGATACTCTTCCTCGAAAATCTCGGCAGTGAAGCGGTAAACCTTTGTGTCCTCGTCGAGCCAGCAGTCGGGAGGAAGGCCAGCTTTCCAGCAGGTCTCCGCTAAGAACTCTTCCTCGTCCCAGCCCCACTCGATGGGCACCTGCGGAAGTAATAGGCCCGAATATATGCCCTTCTCCACTATGAGGCCGTCCCTGCCCACCTTTATTTTCTTCGGCCTCTCCTCAGGGGGACCCTCAATAAGCTCTGGAGGTGTTAAAACGCTGACCTCAACCGTGATTGCATCCATCTCCTCCAACCTAACGGGGGGAAATCTGGGGTCATCGACGGCCGCGTATATTGCGGCTTTTATCGTGGCCTTGACGAGCGGATATAGGGGTAGGGGAAACCCTATGCATCCCCTTAGCGCCATCTGCGGCGGGACGTTATGTCTATTTAGGGTTACGAAGACTCCCATTTTCTTCCAAAGTTCAGGTGGAGTATCCTCTGGTGGCTCTATCTCCCTACCCGTTTTCAGGTATTCTTCGATGGCCCTCCTCGCGAGCCTGACGAGGAACTCGCCCCACTCGTCCTTTATCCGATACATTGAGCTCACCGGAGAACTGTTGGAGGAAGAGGTTAAAGATGTTGCGGGCAGTCGCAGAAACGTAAATTCACTGTGGTGGGGCCGCCGGGATTTGAACCCGGGTCCCCGGCTCCCGAAGCCGGAAGGATAGGCCAAGCTACCCCACGGCCCCGCTCCCGCCCATCATCACGGCCATCCCCATTATAAACCTTACGCTCAAATGCTTTCCCTGACCCTTCTCCTTATATTGGGATCCCTGTCGGCCAGCTCCTTCAGAAATTCTTCAAAGCTCTTCCAGTCCGGAACTTCCTCGTCAAGGTATATCCCAGTCCTTCCTATCCTGTCCCGCCTCGTCAGGACCTTCACACGCTCCTCCACGATGTCAACGCTCACGCCGAGTATCTTGGCAACCTCAGATTCTCTGCCGACGACTTCCCTCTCTATGTGGCCCCTCTCCGTCGGGATTATCAAGATGAGCTTCTTGTTCACACCCGGGACCCTCTGCTTGGTTTTAACGCCCCAGAGGTCGAGCATGCCGCCCCACCTGTAGAACTCCAGCTCCCTGTCCGTGGGGTCAACGAGGAAGAAAGTCACCGTCGTCTCCTCGTCTATCTCTATGTGGCCCTTTATGAGGTGCCAGGGGGTTGCCATTACTATGCGCCTCCTCTCCACTAAGTCTCCAAGGGCCAGCTCTATGAGGTAGCTCGACACCCTGTAGGGGATTACTATGTCTATGTCGCTGCCCTTCCTAACGTCCCCTCTCGCAACGCTCCCGTAGACGTGAGGGTCGAAGTCCTTGAGGAGCTCCATTATCTTCAGGGCCTTCTCCCTCTTCTCCCAAAGGTAGCGCCAGCGCTTCGGCGGATAAATGACTTCCCTCTCGTCCCAGACTCTCACGACCTTCTCGCGTGGCATATGGAAGGGGTTAGGAGGGGAAGTTAATACCCTTTCGGGTTCGGGAAAACCTTATTAGCAGTCCAGCCCAATGGGCCCGGGTGGTGCCATGAAGGTTATCATGACAACGAAGATCGATCTAGCCTCGATGAACATCAGGAGGCATCTAATTGAGGGCTTCGGCTTTAAGGAGACGGAGAAGAGCTTTGACGGGAACCCGGTTTACGAAAAGGGCGATACCCTCATCCTGACGACCAATGACGAGATGATTTACTACGACGGCCTCGATAGGGCCATTGAAAATCAGCTTGGCCTAAAACCCGAAGTGATTGTCTTCGCCTCAAGGCACTCAAGCGAGAAGAAATTGCCGGCCTTGACGACCCACGTGACGGGTAATTGGGGAAAGGCCCTTTATGGAGGGAAGGACGGACACCTTGCAATAGCAATTCCGGGAGCTATGAAGCTAGCCCTCCTCAAAATGAACGAACTCAACGATTTAGGCTGGACCGTGTGCTACGAGGCAACACACCACGGGCCGAGCGAGCTCGAGGTTCCAAGCCTGTTCATAGAAATCGGCTCCAGTGAAGAGGAGTGGATCAACGAGAGGGCCGGCGAGATAATCGCCGAGACGATAATGCACATCCTTGAAAACTACGACAAGAAAAAATTCAAGGTCGCCATTGGCATAGGTGGAGGCCACTACGCACCCAAGCAGACAAAGAGGGCTCTCGAAACCGAGCTTGCTTTCGGCCACATACTGCCCAAGTACGCTCAGCCCGTCCCGAAGGAAATGCTATTAAGGGCCATAGAGAGGACGGCCGAGCCTGTTGAGGCCATATACGTGGACTGGAAGGGAAGTAGAGGCGAGACGAGGCAACTAGCTAGAAGCCTCACCGAGGAGCTTGGACTGGAATTCATAAAAGACTGAGCACAAAGTTAATTAGCCACGATGTCCAATATACTTTGATGAACCATGACGGACGAAGTCTTTCTCGTTTTCAAAAAAGGGCGCATTCTAGTAGCTAAAGGATGCCCAACGAACATTATCGAGGAGTTTACTTCCGATGAACTCGCTGAGCTCCTTGAGTTTAGGTATGCCACGCCTTGGAACACCGGAAAGGACATCATTGAAAAGTTGACGTACATCCTGGAAGACATTCACGACATCTATCTAGAAGATGCCAAAAAGGGCAAGGAGGAAGTGCTTAGGGACATCAAGATCAGAAAGCATTCCAGGTAGTGCCAAGGTTTTTATAGGAGGGCCGGGAGTTTAGTGGGGGTGAACGACTGTGCCAGTGCTTGGGATTAACGTGCTAAAAGTCGAGTATGAGAAGAAAGGAGCCGTAATTGGCAGGGTGGAGGTGTCCCTGAATCCCAAGATTGAGGACATGCGCCTGGGGGAGATGATTTTCCCCAACGGGAAGGTAAACGGAATTGAAGTAGCCCTCAATTACGAAGTTCAATATTCTCCCAATATCGCCACCGGGCGCGTAAAGCTCATGGTATTCTACCTGCCCAGGGACAGGGACAAAGTCGACGAGATACTTGACATGTGGGAAAGTGAGAAAAAGATTCCCCCCGAGCTTTTCACCGAAGTGGTAAACTTCACTACAGTGGAACTCATGCCACTTCTCATAGCCATAGCCAAGGAAATGAAGATTCCCTACCCAATTCCCGTCCCAAGGATAGCGGTTAGGAAAGAAGAGGGGTGAAATTTATATACGTCCTCCCTCCAAATCCCTACTCAGAATGTCATCCGCCACTAGGAGGGTTGAGTAATGCTGAAGCTTGTTGAAAACGTCGTTGAACGGACCTCCGCGGAGAACAATAGGGTTCCCGAGGTTCAAGCTCCACAATCCGACATCGAAGAAGAGCTTAAAAAGATATTGGAGCAGATCCAGGCGAAGATATACGTGGTTGGAGTCGGAGGAGCTGGCTGTAACACGGTCAATAGAATGATGGAGGTAGGCGTTCAGGGGGCCAAGATAATAGCCGTGAACACCGATGCCCAGGACCTCCTCAAGGTGAGAGCCCACCAGAAGATACTCATAGGTAAGGAGCTTACCCGCGGCCTTGGTGCTGGAAACAATCCCAAGATAGGTGAAGAAGCCGCCAAGGAGAGTGAGAGGGAGATTAGGGATGCACTCGAAGGGGCGGACATGGTCTTCATAACCTGCGGTCTTGGTGGGGGAACGGGAACGGGTGCCGCCCCAGTTATAGCTGAAATCGCCAAGAAAATGGGTGCCCTTACTGTCGCCGTAGTAACACTTCCCTTCACAGTTGAAGGGATAAGAAGGATTAAAAACGCCGAGTACGGCCTCGAAAAGCTTAGGAAGAACACGGACACCGTTATCGTCATCCCAAACGACAAGCTCATGGAGGTGGCTCCAAACCTGCCCATCCACATGGCCTTTAAAGTTGCGGACGAGATACTTGTCCAGGCCGTGAAAGGGATTACGGAGCTCATCACCAAGCCAGGTCTTGTCAACCTCGACTTCAACGACGTTAGGGCCGTCATGAAGGACGGCGGTGTGGCAATGATAGGCATTGGAGAGAGCGACAGCGAGAAGCGCGCTCTGGAGGCCGCCCAACAAGCTTTGAACAGCCCGCTTCTGGATGTCGACATAAGCGGTGCCAGGGGGGCCCTCATAAGCATAAGTGGCGCCGACGTCAGGCTCGAAGAGGCCCAGCAGATAATCGAGCTCGTCACCAGCAAGCTTGATCCAGAGGCTCAAGTCATCTGGGGAATACAGCTCGAGCCCGAGCTTGAGAAGACCATTCGTGTTATGGTCATAGTCACGGGGGTCACCTCGCCGTATGCAGTTGCCGAAGAGGAACCCGAGCTACCTGAAGAAGGGGAGAAAAAGGTTATAAAGCTGGACCTCGCCGAGCTCTGATAACCTAAACCAAACTTTTTTGACACACCGAAGCCATGGGGGTTAAGCTATGGCGGTCTCGCTGGACAGGGTTAGAGAGTTCCTAAAAGAGTCCAAAAGGGTGTTCCTGGTAACGAAGAAGCCCAGCTGGAAGGAGTATAAGATGGCCGCGAAGATAACCGGCCTAGGCATCCTCCTAATAGGTATTATCGGAATGCTAATAAGAATAATAGGGATTCTCGCACTTGGGCAGTGAAGTGGGGGGAGCGAGGTGGCAGGAAAAATCTTCGCCGTTCGCGTAACGCAGGGGCAGGAGGAGAACACCGCGAGGCTGATATACAGCAAGGCTAGAACCTATAACCTGCCCCTCTATGCCATCCTAGCTCCCTCCAAGGTCAAGGGATACATATTCGTCGAGGCTCCTCATAAGAGTGCCGTTGACGAGGCCATAAGAGGGATACGACACGCAAGGGGCGTCCTGCCCAAGGACATTCCTTTCAAGGAGATAGAGCACTTCCTCGAGGAGAAGCCAGCCGTCAGTGGATTAGAGCCAGGAGACATCGTCGAGCTAATCTCCGGACCCTTCAAGGGCGAGAAGGCCAAAGTTGTCAGGGTGGATGAAGGCAAGGATGAAATAGTCGTGGAGCTCATAGGTGCCATAGTTCCCATCCCCGTTACCGTCAGGGGCGAATACGTTAGGCTTATAAGCAAACGTCAAAAGGAGTGAGGGGTGAGTGAAGATGGCAAAGCAAGTAGTTGAGGTGCTTGTCGAGGGAGGAAAAGCCACTCCCGGTCCTCCCCTCGGCCCAGCCATAGGACCCCTCGGCCTTAACGTCAAACTCGTCGTTGACAAGATAAACGAGGCCACTAAGGACTTCGCAGGAATGCAGGTGCCCGTCAAGATAATCGTCGACCCAGTCACGAAGGAGTTTGAAATAGAGGTCGGAGTCCCACCCACGAGCCAGCTCATCAAGAAGGAGCTCGGCCTCGAGAAGGGCTCGGGCGAGCCCAGGCACAACATAGTCGGAAACCTTACCATGGAGCAGGTGATAAAGATAGCTAAGATGAAGAAGGCCCAGATGCTTGCACTAACTCTCAAGGCCGCCGCCAAAGAGGTCATCGGAACGGCCCTCAGCATGGGAGTCACCGTTGAGGGCAAGGACCCAAGGGAGGTCCAGAGGGAAATAGACGAAGGGGTTTACGACGAGCTCTTTGAGAAGGCCGAGAAGGAGTGAGGGAAAAGTTTAAAAGTGGCCCCTTTTACCCCCTCCTGATTTTTAATTAAATCGACCCTTTTAAAAGAAAAAGAAGGGAGGGCTGCAAATGGCCTTCGACAGACAGAAAATCGTGGAAGCGGTGAAGGAGGCTAAGGCCCGGGCCAAGCCGCGTAACTTCACACAGACCGTCGAGGTGGCAGTGAACCTCAAGGATATAGACCTTCGAAAACCGGAAAACAGATTTAAGCTTGAGGTCGTGCTACCCCACGGTCGCGGGAAGGACGTTAAGATTGCGGTCATCGGTGATGGTGCCGTTGCCGATGCGGCGAGGAGGCTCGGGCTGGATGTTATTAGCGGTGCCGAGCTGGAGGAGATAGCTCAGAGTCCGAGACAGGCCAGAAAGATCGCGAAGAAATACGACTTCTTCATCGCAGAGGCCCCACTGATGCCAAAGATAGGTAGATACCTCGGTAAGTACCTCGGCCCCAGAAACAAGATGCCCGTCGTTGTGCCACCCACGATGACAAATATCGAGCCCATAGTTGAGAAGCTCAAGAAGACCGTTAGGATACAGCTCAAGAACAACCCCGTCGTCCACGCTCCCGTGGGCACTGAGAAGATGAGTGACGAGGAGCTCGCCGAGAACATCGAGACCGTCCTCAACGCCATAATAGGCAAGCTCGAGCGCGGCGAAAACCAAGTGAAGTCAGTGTACGTCAAGACCACAATGGGGCCTGCCGTCAAGATAGAGAGGTGAGGTAGATGGCCCACGTCGCCGAGTGGAAGAAGAAGGAAGTTGAGGAGCTCGCCAACCTCATCAAGAGCTATCCTGTCATCGCCCTTGTAGACGTCTCCAGCATGCCCGCTTACCCGCTCTCCCAGATGAGAAGGCTCATCAGGGAAAACAAGGGGCTCCTCAGGGTCTCCAAGAACACCCTCATAGAGCTCGCCATAAAGAAGGCCGCTCAGGAACTTGGAAAGCCAGAGCTGGAGAAGCTTATAAACTACATAGAGGGCGGGGCCGGAATCCTCGTCACCGAAATGAACCCATTCAAGCTCTACAAGTTCCTCCAGCAGAACAGACAGCCCGCACCGGCGAAGCCCGGAGCTGTAGCACCTAAGGACATAGTAATTCCCGCGGGACCCACTCCACTTTCACCAGGCCCCCTCGTGGGCCAGATGCAGGCCATGGGAATACCGGCGAGAATAGAGAGAGGTAAGGTAACGATACAGAAGGACACCGTCGTCCTAAAGGCAGGTGAAGTCATAACGCCCGAGCTCGCCAACATACTCAACGCCCTCGGCATAGAGCCTCTCGAGGTAGGTCTCGATCTGCTCGCCGTCTACGAGGATGGCATAGTATACACGCCGGATGTCCTCGCCATCGACGAGGAAGAGTACATCAACATGCTACAGCAGGCCTACATGCACGCCTTCAACCTGTCCGTGAACGTAGCGTATCCGACCAAGCAGACCATCGACGCGATAATCCAGAAGGCCTTCCTCAACGCCAAGGCCGTCGCCGTCGAGGCTGGCTACATAACCAAGGAAACCGCGGAGGAGATATTCGGCAGGGCCATCCGCGCCGTCCTGCTCATAGCCCAGAACTTACCCGAGGACCTGCTTGATGAGAGGACCAAAGAGCTTTTAAACGCTCAGGCCCAAGCTGCAGCTGCAGTCGCGGCCCGGCCTCAGCCCGAGGAGAAGAAGGAGGAGAAGGTTGAGGAAGAGAAGGAAGAAGAAGCTTCCGAGGAGGAGGCCCTCGCGGGACTGAGTGCTCTGTTCGGATGAATCACGCGGATAGATTACTTAAAGCTGATTGGGAGGTGTATGGGATGGAGTACGTGTATGCTGCTCTGCTCCTCCACACGGCTGGGAAGGAGATAAACGAGGAGAACCTGAAGGCCGTCCTCGAGGCCGCTGGTATCACCCCCGATGAGGCCAGGATAAAGGCCCTCGTGGCAGCACTCGAGGGTGTGAACATCGACGAGGTCATCGAGAAGGCCGCCATGCCGGTCGCAGTGGCCGCGGCCCCAGCCGCCGCTCCCACAGCGGGTGAAGCGGCCGGTGCCGAGGAGGAGAAGAAGGAGGAAGAGGAGGAGAAGGAAGAGGAGGCCTCTGAAGAAGAGGCTCTCGCTGGCCTCAGCGCGCTCTTCGGCTGAGGCCCCTATTTTCTTCTTCTCTTCGAGAGGACAATATTTTTACTACCCTGATAGTTCCCGCGGTACGGTCTTTCTGCGGGTCCTTCAAGTCTTATGAAGGCAATCTGGGCAAATCTTTCTCCGTAAACGAGCTCAATATGCTCTTGAGAGGCATTAAAGAGCATTAACGTCAAGTTTCCATCCCATCCAGGGTCAACCCAAGCGAAGGAACCAAGTACACCTTCTCGGGCCAGGCTGCTCCTTATCCTTATGTCTCCCATGACGTCATCGGGGAGTTTTATCCTCTCGAGCGTCAGAATGAGGGCGTGCTTTCCAGGCGGTATCGTAAAGACCCCTTCCCGCTCAACGTCGATGAACTTCCCCTCGACGAAGGCTTCCCTTCCAACCCTCAGGTCGTAGCCGGCGGGCTGTAAAGATTCTTCACTGAAGGGCTCGATCAGTATTTCCTTCCTTATCTTCCAATCCGGGAGCAACATCGGAACCACCGCAAGCTTTATTATCGCTCCCCTTAAAGCTCTTCCCAGGGGCCCGTAGTTTAGCCAGGATAGAACGCCGGCCTTCGGAGCCGGAGGTCGCGGGTTCAAATCCCGCCGGGCCCGCCACATTCTTTGAGGTGGATCCCATGATAGTGGCCTTTGATTTCGACGGAACGCTGGTGGATAGCTACTCAGGTATTGAGGAAGCCTTCGAAAGGGCCCTCCGAAGGCACTATCCCTGGCTGCCGGGGAAGCGGTTGGTGGCGAGGTTCCTAACGAGGGTTGAGATGCACTTCGAGAGACCCCAGTTCGGGATCCACAGGGGAAGGATTGGGGTCCCCAACATCTTCAAAGGGAGGTTTGCCAAAACGTGGTTCGAGGAGAGGGCAAAGCTGACCAGGCCTATAGAGGGTGCCTCAGAGGTTCTCAAGCGGCTCAGGGAGGAGGGACACGTGGTCATCTCCTTCTCGGCCGAGGACTTCATTCCAGGTATGAAAGAGTACCGGCTGAAGCAGAGCGGCCTCTATGAGCTATTCGACGACGTTATAATCTTCGGCCGTGAGATGACCATCTGCGAAGCCTTCTGGTTCGTGAGAGAAAAATACGGAGATGAGACCTTCGTGTGGGTGGACGACAAGCCCTGGCGGTTCATCGGTATTGGGGACGAGAAAACCGAATACGTCTGGTTCTACTTCCCAATCACGGCCCGCTTCGTTACCGAGGAGATACTTGCCCGGATACCTCACCTCCACGTCATCCATGACCTCTGGAGCATTTTTGACGTTATCAGGAACGTTTCTCCTCCATGAAAAAGTATATATTTTACACAGGCAAAACCCTTCTGGGGATGCGCATGGCGAGGCATTACATTCCGAACTCCGCCCACAAGGAGGAGATGCTGAGGGAAATCGGCTTCTCCTCCATAGAAGACCTCTTCGCCGACGTTCCAAAGGGCATGGTCAAGGAGTTCAACCTGCCCGAGGGCAAGAGCGAGTTCGAGGTCTTCCTTGAGCTCAACGAGGTTCTATCAAAGAACAAGACTGTCCTTGAAATGCCGAGCTTCCTTGGGGCTGGAACATACTTTCACTACGTCCCTGCCCACGTCAAATACCTCATCGAGAGGAGCGAGTTTCTAACAGCTTACACCCCATACCAGCCCGAGATAAGTCAGGGCATACTTCAGGCTCTGTTCGAATATCAGAGCCTCATAGCCGAGCTCGTGGGCCTTCCCGTCGTGAACGCCTCCATGTACGACTGGGGAACCGCGATGGCCGAGGCCGCGCTGATGACGGTCAGATTGTTCAGGGGCAAAAGGAAAAAGTTCGTGGTCCCTAAGTACACCCACCCGGAGAGGATGGCCGTCCTGAGAACTTATGGAGCGGGGCCCGGCATCGAAATAGAGACCGTTGGATGGAACGAGAAGGGCCAGCTCAACCTCGAAGAGCTAAAGGAGAAAGTAGAGGGGGCTGCAGGCGTTTACATCGAGATGCCAAACTTCTTCGGAATCCTCGAAGAGGAGATAAGGGCGATAGGCGAGATAACCCATGACGCCGGGGCCTTCTTCGTAGTCGGCGTTGACCCAACCGTTCTAGGAATAGTTGAGGCACCGGGAGAGCTTGGTGCTGATATAGTCGTCGGTGAGGCGGCATACTTCGGCAACCCCATGAACTTCGGCGGGCCGAGGGCTGGAATCTTCGCGGTCAGGAATGACCCAAAGCTGATAAGGCAGATGCCCGGAAGAATCATCGGAATGACAAAAGATGCCGAAGGAAAGAGGGCCTTCGTCATGACACTTCAGACAAGGGAACAGCACATAAGGAGGGCCAAGGCGACCTCTAACATATGTTCTAACGAGGCACTGGTTGCTGTAGCTGCAGCCATACACATCGCAAGTCTCGGCCCGAGGGGCATTAGGGAGCTTGGCGAGGTCATCCTCAAGAACACCGCCTACCTGAAGAAGCGCCTGAGTGAAGTTGGGGAGATACCCTTCGAGGCCGTCAACTTCAAGGATGTCTTGGTCAGGTTCGAGAAGCCCTATCCGGAGATACACGAGGCTCTCTTAGAGAGGAACATACACGGCGGCTACTACGTTAAGCCCCACTTCCCGGAGCTCGGTGAGGCAGCACTCTTCGCGGCCACCGAAACGACGAGAAAAGAGTGGGTCGATGCCCTTATTGAGGCCCTGAAGGAGGTGAGTTAATGCCCATAGAGGCCGTTTATGAGGGAGGAGTAATCAAGCCCCTGAAGCCTCTAAACTTGAAAGAGGGACAGAAAATCAGGATAGAGATTATGGGCGATTTCATTGAGGACAGCTTTGGGATAGTTAAGTTGAAAGTTAACCTCAAAGAGCTGGAGGAAGCCTACCATGAGTACCTCCTTGAGAGAACGCGTGCTGATTGACAACAACGTTATCGTGGAGCCCCTTGATCTCGGTTTAGTGGAGATTATAAAAGCCGAAGGAATGAGGTGATGATCATGTTCCGCCAGGCTAGGTGGGATGAGCCCCTCATATTCGAGCTTTCTCGTCCCGGTAGAGTCGGCTACACCCTTCCCAAGCCGATTGAAAATATTGAGGTCGAGGTTCCCGAGAAGATAAGGAGGAAGAGTCCCCTCAACCTCCCCGAGCTGAGCGAACCCGAGGTAGTGAAGCACTACACGCGGCTGAGCCAGATGAATTACGGTGTAGATTCCGGCATCTACCCGCTCGGTTCATGCACAATGAAGTACAATCCCAAGATAAACGAGGAGCTTGCTGGCCATCCAAAAGTCGCCTACATCCATCCCTATCAGGACGAGAGGACGGTGCAGGGTGCCCTTGCGATAATGTGGGAGCTGGAGCAATGGCTTAAGGAAATAACTGGAATGGACCGCTTTACCCTACAACCGGCGGCAGGTGCCAACGGCGAGTTCACCGGAGTCATGATAATCCGCGCCTACCATCTCGACCGCGGCGAGTCTCAAAGAGACGAAATCCTCGTGCCGGATTCAGCCCACGGAACTAACCCCGCCTCGGCTGCCATGGCCGGCTTCAAGGTCATTGAAATTCCTTCTAACGAGAATGGAACGGTTGATTTGGAGGCCCTTGAGAACGCGGTTGGCGAGAGAACTGCCGGTCTGATGCTCACGAATCCCAACACCCTCGGCATATTTGAGGACGAGATACTTGAGATAGCGAAAATCGTGCATAGGGCCGGTGGTCTTCTCTACTACGACGGCGCTAACCTCAACGCCCTCCTCGGCAAGGTGAGGCCCGGCGATATGGGCTTCGACATAGTGCACCTGAACCTCCACAAGACCTTCTCCACCCCGCACGGTGGCGGCGGCCCAGGCGCTGGTCCCGTTGGCGTCAAGGACTTCCTGAAAGACTACCTGCCCGTTCCGCTCGTGAGCTACGATGAAGAAAAGGGCTACTACCTCGATTACGATGTTCCAAAAAGCATAGGCAAGGTCAAGGAGCTCTACGGCAACTTCGCCGTCCTCGTCAGGGCCTTAACGTACCTGAAGATAATGGGCAGGGATGGGCTCAGAGAAGTCAGCGAGGTGGCGGTGCTCAACGCGAACTACCTGACGCAGAAGCTAAAGGGAACCAAGGGCTACGAGCTCCCACACAAGGAGCTTAGAAAGCACGAGGTGGTGTTCTCGGCGGAGCCTATGAAGAGGGAGACGGGCGTTAAAGCTCTTGATGTTGCCAAGAGACTTCTCGACTTCGGCCTTCACGCGCCAACGATGTACTTCCCGTTGATAGTGCAGGAGGCGTTAATGATAGAGCCCACCGAAACGGTCACCAAGGAGGAGCTCGACGCCTATGTCGAGGCTCTCAAGCGGATAAGCGAGGAAGCATACACCAATCCTGAGGTAGTCAAGAGCGCCCCGCACAACACGGCCGTCAGAAGGGTGGATGACGTCCTCGCGACGAAGAAGCCCGTGATCACGTGGAGAATGTACAGGGAGCTGAAGGAGAAGGGAGAGGTGGATTACTGAGGGTCGGTCAGTGCCGATGTCATCATTGCTCAGACCGGTAAACGTTCCTCATTCCCCTATTCTTATTCACAGGATTCTTTTTAAGGTCTTGGGCCAAGTACATTTGGCCAATGACGAGCGTTAGCCACGCTGAAGATGATGAGAAGAGGGTTAGCCGAGGCCCTTAATAAAACCTCCATGGAAAGGGGAAGTGAAGTTCACAGGTGCTTCTTCAGAAACTCTCCCACCCTTTCCTTCCACTCCTCCGGGTAGAGCTTCAGGGTTCTCACGTGGGGAGCATCTGTCACCCAGAGCTCAACCTCCCGATTTATCACCCTGTTCCTCTCGTAGAACTCCCTGATTTCCTCAACCTTCACGAGAGGGTCCTTTTCTCCCGCTATCAGGAGGAGGGGCTTTCTAACTTTGTCAGCGTATTCAAGCATGTTCAGCTCCTTTGCACCACTGAAGAGCTTGGTGAAAGGCTTGACGAAGGTGTAGAGCCATTCCGGCAGTTTAGCGAAATAACTAAGCCCTCTAGCCCCTGTTTTGTCAAGATAAATCGGCGGGCTGTCAGCAACTCCACAGCAGACCCTGTCATCCTCAGCGAGGGCCCTGATGGTAACCATTGCCCCCATGGAGAAGCCTATTAGCCCTATCTTACCAGCCCTCTCAGGGTGCTTCTCCTTCAGCCAGTCTATCGCAGAGAGAACGTCTATTACCTCTCTATCGCCAACGGTCGTGTATTTGCCTTCACTTCTTCCATGTGCCCTGAAGTCGAAGACTAAAACGTTGTAGCCCTCCCTGAGCAGGAACTCTATGGTGGGCTTCATGTAGAGGGAATACCACCTGCTTGCGGTGTAGCCGTGAAGCGGAATCACCGTCTTATCGCTTCCGTTGTCTATCCACCAGCCGCTCAGCTTGAGACCATCGCGCGTCTCTATTGTTACATCCTCGTATTCGAAGCCAAGGTCCTTTGGCGTCCAATTCTCGATAAGTCGCGATGGTCTTACCATCTTGTAGCCAACGACGGCGCTGAAGGCTAGGAAAAGGAAGATAACAAAGGCAAGGGCAACGAGCCAGCCCATTCTATCACCTCACCCCAGACGGTTCGTCTGAACCTCAAGGTTCTTCATATGCCATATCATCGGCATCGCCAGAAGAACCATTACCGCACCTATCGGAAAGAGGATCTTGTAGTTTCCGCCAGCCAGGTCAACTATGGCACCGCCGATGACTCCAGCGAGAAGCACCGGAAGGGAGCGCGTTGCCTCGAAAAAGCCATAATACCTGCCGGTGAATGCCTCCTTCTCGTAGTGAGTTAACAGGTCGCCGATAACCGGGTAAGAGGCCGCCATAAGCATTCCCCACCCAAGTCCAGCTATGGCAAGGGCTATGACTATTTCAGCCTGACTCGTTATGAACCAGCCCCAAAGCTGAGGAAGAGCGAAGACCAGACCCCCAATTATTATACTGAGCCTCCTTCCTAGCTTGTCATAGACTATACCGCCGGGCAGGGCCCCAATGAGGACTGTGACGTTGAAGAGGGCCATGAGGTAGAGCCCGAGGGAGGTCACGGCCTTAACGTTCTCTTCGCTGGCACTTCCGTGGAGAATGTAGGCTAAGATACCATAGAGGAAGATTGCCACGAACTCGAAGCTCATCCACCAGAGCGTCTGGGCGGCGTAGAACTTTAGAAAGTCGCGATTCTCGACGATGCTCTTGAGGTAGTCCTTGAGCCTTTCGTCCTCTCCGATTTCAGGTGCCTTGGGTTCACGGACGATTAGGTAAACGAAGAGTGCCGCGCTTATGAGGAATACGGCGGTAACTATGAAGGGTATCTTGAGATAGGGAGTCTGGGCCAACGCCTTTATCCCTTCGCTCTCACCGGTTTCGGCGACGGCCTTGGCAATTAGATAGCCAGCCAGTCCAAAGAGGAAGAGGTTGCCAGCCCACTCTAATAAAGTTATGACGCCGCTCGCCTTGCCCCTCTGACCGCTTTCAATCGTATCGGGCATTAGAGCTCTAAACTGAGCTGTGTATAGGTGCATAGAGAGATAGAAGAACGCTAACGTTAGGGCGAAACCCCAGAGGGGAGCACCCATCGCGTAGGCCGTGTATATCATGAGAGCTGCCGTTCCCGCTAAAACGCCACCGGCCATGATAAAGGGCCTTCTCCTCCCGTGCTTCGACTTGAGCGTATCGCTGTAATAGCCGAGCAGGGGCGGGATGAGGAGTCCTATTATTCCCTCAAAAGCTAAGATTGTTCCCTTAACGAAGGCTGACTGAGTGTAGCTGGAAAGGAGGGGAAAGGAAAGCCCCTTATTCAAGGCCCAGCCTACGCTCCTACTGAAGCCGAGTAAGGCGAGACCCAGCACAACCCCCCAGCTGAATCCCTTCTTCATCATCCAACCCTCCTTCAATCGACATCCGGGACGTATTCATAGGACTTGGCAATTTCTCCCACGATATCCCCCCTCTTGACGAACCTCACCATTAGGAGGGCCAGCAGGAAGAACACCGCCGCAAAGGGCAGGAGCGTCTTATAGCCAGAAACATCTATGAAGGCTCCGGCGAGGGGCGGTGCTACGAGGTTGGCCGCCTGGCTGAAGAAGTAGTAGAGGCCGGTGTAGCCACCGAGCTTTTCCTCCGTGGTCATGTCAACGACCATCGGCAGGGAATTAACGTTTATCATCGCCCAGCCTATGCCACCAACGAAGAAGAGCCCCATGAAACTCATGACGACGGGATCGTTAAGGGAGCTGCTGGTAGGCCTCGAGCTTTCACCAAGCTGATACGCCAAAAGCACGACTGCCGTCACGATGAGCAGGCCGAGGATTATCGTCTTCCTTCTTCCAATCCTCCCGCCAATTAACCCTGCCGGGATTGCGAAGAGCATGAAGCTCAGCGAGAAAACACCAAGCATGAAGGCGCCGGTGCTCTCCTCGATGCCTAAGCGATACTTGGCGTAGCTCGTGAAGAAGGTCTCCAGCGAGTTGAAGGCAATAAACCAGAAGAATATCGCCAGGAGTATTGCAAGAAGGCTTCTCTCCTTGCTCGCGAAGACGTCCTTGAGGTTCTCCTTCAGTTCACCAAAGCTCTTCCTTGCCGTCTCCCTGATGATACTCCCAATGTCAAGCTTTCCTCCTGGAACGCGGTACTCCTCAGGCTCGGGAACGAAAAGGACGACGAGCATGTTCGCTATCAGCATTATCGCGGCACCGAAGTAGAAAGGATAAGCGTAATTTATGTCGTAAAGAATCTTTCCACCAAAGTAGGCCAGCAGAGCGCCAAGGCCACCCATAAAGTTGATTATACCGTTGGCCTGGCTCCTCTTCTCGCTTGGGGTTATGTCAGGCATGAAAGCGATGACGGGAGAGCGGAAGAGAGCCATGAAGAAGTTCATAAAGATTATCGTCCCCATGAACAGGGAAAGGTTTTCATATCTCCGGGCAAGGGGGATGAGCGCAAACATCAGGGCGGCGGAGGGGGCACCGAGCAGGATGTAAGGCTTCCTTCTTCCAAGCCTCGTCCGCGTCATGTCGCTCAGAGCACCGAGGAAAGGAAGGAGCAGAACGGCGAACAGGTTGTCAATCGTCATAATGAAGCCCGTGATAGTCTTGTTGAGCTTGAAGGTCTCCTGGAGAAATATTGGGACATAGGCATTGTAGAGGGCCCAGATGATGCTTATTCCGAAGAAGCCGAAGCCAAGAAGGAATATCCTGCTGTACTTGAACTCCTTCACGTTCATCACCACCTAATTTTAGTCTCGTATGGATAGAACTGTGCGTCGGAATTTTTAAGGGTTTTTCGAAGTTAAACGTTTTAACTCCCAACACCTACACCCCACCGGCGGTGTCTTATGTATTGGAAGAGAAACGACGTCATAGTCCTTGGACATAGGGGATACATGAGTAGATACCCCGAGAACACCCTCTTAGCCTTTCAAAAGGCTCTTGAAGCCGGTGCCGATGGAATAGAGCTCGACGTCTGGCTCACGAGGGATGGAAATGTTATAATAATGCATGACGAGACCATAGACAGAACGAGCAACATGCGGGGCAGGCAGAAGGGCATGACGCTTGAGGAGCTCAAGAAGGCAGAGCTCGGCATGGGTCAGCGCATTCCCACGCTTGAAGAGGTATTTGGGCTCCTTCCAAAAAACGTGCTCGTAAACATCGAGCTCAAAGATCCAGACGCCGCCGAGAAGGTCGCCGGGATAGTCAGGGAGAACAACCCCGAGAGGATTATGATATCCTCCTTCCATATAGAGGCCCTGAGAAGGTACCGCAAATACGATAGGGACACGATTATGGGCCTGCTAATAGACAGGGAAGACATCGTTCCCTTAATCCCCAAGCTCAAGGAGGAGCTGAACCTCTGGTCCGTCAACGTCCCTATGGAGGCCATACCAATAATCGGGTTCGAGCGGACCGCAAAGGCCATAGCCTGGGCCCGTTCCCTTGACCTGAGGGTCGTCCTCTGGACGGAGAACGATGAGCTCTTCTACACTAATGACAACCTGGCGAGGCTCAAGGGAATGTTCGAGGTCGTCATAGCGAACGACGTGGAGAGGATTATTGAGTACCTGAAGGAGCTGGGTCTCAGATGAGGAGAAACCTTGGAATCGCTCTCCTCGTGCTTTCCGCCTTCACGGGCACGCTCGCCTTTAGGCTAGTGACTCCAGCAGTAGCCTTCTACACGAGGGACGTCCTAGGATCGGCCATGGTCCACATCTCGATAATCTCGGCATCCTTCATCCTTGCCCGCTCTCTCTCGGCCCTCTTCTCAGGCCTGCTGGTGGAGAAAAGAAAGAAGCTCGTGTACCTCGGGGCCCTCGCGATGGCCGGTAACGCCTTCGCGGTGAATCTCTACCCGATGGCGGCGTCGTGGCTTCAGGTGACCGGCATAAAGCTCCTCAACGGTCTCCTAAACGGGATAGCATGGCCGATCGCCCAGTTTGTCGTGGCGGTAACCTCGCCAAGGGATGTTCGAAGTAGGGTGACCGCCGTATACTTCATTTCTGGCAACCTGGCTGGACTTCTAGGCAACTACACTTACGCCATAACCCAGAGGCTCGGCTTGAGAGTGCAAATGCACATCGCAAGTACCTTCTTCCTCCTGACGGCCATCCTCATGATGACCTCCTACCACCTCCTCTACGAGGGGATAACGCCGCGGAGGGAGGGAAAAGCTAGGGAGGCACCACCCATAAATCCACGGGTGGCATTGACGGCCTCCGCCCTGGTGTCACTCCTCACGGCCTTCACCTCGGGCGAGGTGACCTACATTTACGTGGCCGAGACACTTGATATGGAGAGGGGAAAAGTCGCGACTCTCATAGGAACCGTTGGGTTCCTCGCAACGCTCCTGTCCTACATCCCGTCCAAGTTCGCGGATTTGGGAAGCGAGAGAAGGGTAATCGCGGTGGTCGCCTTACTGGCCGGCATCTCGCCCCTGCTGGTAGCTATCAAGAGCATCTGGACGGTACCCCTCGGAATCTTCCTCGGGATATTCGCGGCCCAGGCGTTCAGGCCGGTTGTTAGGAGCGTTTTGGTGTCCGCGAAGAGGGCGTCGGCAGCCATAGGAGCCGTTAACGCCGTGGCCAACATCTCAACAACAGCAGGTCAGCTCCTCTTCGGAGCGGCGTATCCCCTGGGGGAGATCGTAGTCCTCGGGGTCGTGTTGAAGGTGGCTCCCCTGCTCTTCGCTCCCGCATCCTTCTTGCTCCTTGGAATCGCCACGAAGGTGCACAAGCGAAGATAACGGCTTTATATCATCCCGCCCTAACAGTTCTCAGGTGGCCCTCATGGAGAAGTTTGTGCTCTCCCTAGATGAAGGAACCACATCAGCAAGGGCTATAATCTTCGACAGGAACAGTGAGATTCTCGGCTTTGGACAGTACGAGTTCCCCCAGCACTACCCCAGGCCCGGCTGGGTGGAGCACGACCCTGAGGAAATCTGGGACGCACAGCTCAGGGCCATAAAAACGGCGCTTGAGATGGCCAAGGTGGAGCCTAGTCAGATAGCGGCAATTGGAGTCACAAACCAGCGCGAGACGACAATAGTCTGGGACAGGAAAGGAAAACCCCTCTACAACGCCATAGTCTGGCAGTGCAGGAGGACGGCCGAAATCGTCGAGGAGATAAAGAAGGAATACGGCGACGTTATCAAAGAGAAGACTGGCCTCGTTCCCGACGCCTACTTTTCGGCGAGCAAGCTTAAGTGGGTCCTCGACAACGTTCCCGGCCTTAGGGAGAGGGCCGAGAAGGGCGAGGTCATGTTCGGAACGGTTGATACGTTCCTCATCTACCGCCTCACGGGCGAGCACATAACGGACTATTCGAACGCGTCCAGAACAATGCTCTTCAACATCAAAAAGCTGGAGTGGGACGAGGAGCTCCTAGAAATCTTCGGAATTCCTGAGAGCATTCTGCCAGAGGTTAGGGAGTCGAGCGAGGTTTACGGCTACACTAAGAAGGAACTTTTAGGGGCCGAAATCCCTGTGAGCGGAGACGCCGGCGACCAGCAGGCGGCACTTTTTGGCCAGGCCGCCTTCGAGGAGGGCACGGTTAAGGCCACCTACGGAACCGGCAACTTTATCTTAGCGAACACTGGCAGGATGATACTTTACTCAGACAACCTCCTCACGACGATAGCCTGGGGACTGGACGGAAAGGTAACCTACGCCCTCGAGGGTAGCGTGTTCATTACGGGCGCCGCCGTCCAGTGGCTCCGCGATGGGATTGAGATAATCAAGAGTGCTTCCGAGACGGAAGAATTGGCTACAAAGCTCGCCTCAAATGAAGGCGTCTACTTCGTTCCAGCGTTTGTGGGCCTCGGTGCTCCTTACTGGGACCAGTTTGCGAGGGGCTTGATAATCGGCATAACGCGTGGAACGAGCAGGGAGCATTTCGCGAGGGCAACGCTCGAGGCGATAGCCTATCTGACGAGGGACGTCATCGAGGAAATGGAGAGGCTTATCTCCATTAAGGAGCTCCGCGTTGATGGAGGGGCAACCGCGAACAACTTCCTCATGCAGTTCCAAGCTGACATCCTGAACAAGAGGGTGATAAGGCCCGTCGTGAAGGAAACAACAGCCCTTGGAGCCGCCTACCTGGCGGGTCTCGCCGTTGACTACTGGGAGAGCTTGGATGAGATAAGGGCACTCTGGAGGGCCGAGAGGGTCTTCGAGCCGAGCATGGATGAGGAAACGAGGGAAAGACTATACCGCGGATGGAAGGAGGCCGTGAAGAGGGCAATGGGCTGGGCGAAAATCGTGGCGGCTTGATGACGAAAATCCTTAAATCTAGCCTCTTTCTCCATTAGCTGGCAAGTGGTGATGAGCATGAAAAAGCTCCGAATTGCCATAATTGGGGCCGGAATAACCGGGGCCAGCATAGCACGCGTTCTGAGCCGTTATGAAAACCTTGAGGTGCACCTAATAGACAAGAACCCCGACGTTGGCTGGGGCGTGAGCAAAGCAAACACGGCGATAATACACGGGGGATATGACGATGATCCGGACAAGTACCCGGTGAGGGCAAGGTTGTGCGTGAGGGGTAACCGCCTCTGGCATCAGTGGGTCAAGGAGCTGGAGATACCCCACGTGTGGAACGGGGCACTCGTGGTCGCCCTGAAGGAGGAGGACTTCGATGAGCTGGAGAAGCTACTAGAGCGCGGGAGACGGAATGGCGTTCCCGAGATGAGGATAGTTGAAGGGGAGGAACTCTTCCGCCTCGAGCCAGGATTGACGAAAGAAGCTTTGGGAGCCCTCTGGGTGCCGATAGTAGGTCAAATAGGGCCAATTTCAGCTGTTATAGCAATCGCCGAGAACGCTGTGGCAAACGGCGTTAAGACGCATCTCGAGACGGAAGTGACTGGAATAAGGGTTGAGAGGGGCGAGGTCAAGGGCGTTGAAACTAATGAAGGCTTCATTAAGGCGGATATCGTGATAAATGCCGCTGGCCTCTATGCTGACGAGATAGCGAGGATGGTAGGCGTCGACTACTTCGAGATACACCCGAGGAAGGGTGAATACTGGATATTCGACGAAGGCATTCCCGGGCCGAGAAGAGTTCTCTTCCCAACTCCGACGCCGATAAGCAAGGGTATAGTCGTTACCACCGAGATAAGCGGCCACCTCATGATTGGACCCAACGCTCAGGATCTGCCAGCTGAAGAGAAGGACAACCTTGCGACGACGAGGGAAGGCCTCGAAGAGGTTTGGGAAGGGGCCAAAAAGCTCTGGCCCAACCTTCCGCCAAGGGACAAGGTAATAAGGACGTTCACCGGCTTAAGGCCTGAGCCGACGGGTGGAGACTTCATAATAAAGGCTGAGGAGGTCTGGGGCTTCATAAACGTCGCCGGAATACGCTCTCCGGGATTAACCAGCGCCCCAGCCATAGCCTACGAGGTCGTCGAGATAATCCGGAGGGACCTCGGGATAGAGCTCGTTGAGAAGAAAAAGTGGAATCCCTATCGCAGGGATATAACTCACTTCTTCGCCCTCCCAAGGGAGAAGGCAAATGAGTTCATAAAGAGAAACCCGGCCTACGGAAGGATAGTCTGCCGCTGTAATAAGGTTAGCGAGGGCGATGTACTTGAGGCGATAGAGAGAATGAAATTCCTTGCCATTAAGACGCCGAGCGTCGATTCCGTCAAGTTTAGGACAAAGGCGACGACAGGCACGTGCCAAGGAAGCTTCTGCAGGCCACGCATAATCCAGATACTCGCAAGGGAATACGGCGTTGAACCTTGGCAGGTAACCCTGAAGGGGAAGGGCAGCGAAATCGGCATAGGCGACGTCAAGGTTCTGCTCAGGAGGGAGGCGTGATGTACGACGTTGTGGTAATCGGGGGCGGGCCTGCGGGAATGGCCGCCGCCATAAAAGCTAAGGAGCTCGGCCTGAACGTCCTCCTTCTGGACGAGAACGACTATCTGGGCGGAATTCTGCCACAGTGCATACACCCGGGTTTTGGAATCCATTACTTCAGGGAAGAGCTGACGGGGCCGGAGTTCGCTCACCGCCTTAAGGAGAGGCTCAAGGAGCTAAGGGTAAAAGTGAAGGGGAACGCGAGAGTACTTTCCATAGAGAACTACTCCGACCTCGAGAAGGTCGTCACGTTCGTCTCGCCCGAGGGCATTTTCGACGTGAGGACGAAGACCATAATCTACGCCGCCGGTGCAAGGGAAAGGCACGCATTCGAGATAGGCATCGTCGGTGATAGGGTTGCAGGCATCTATACGGCGGGAGAAGCTCAAACACTCATGGACATCTACGGTATAATGCCCGGTAAGGAGATAGTCATCGTTGGCTCGGGCGACGTTGGATTGATAATGGCACGTCGCTTCGCCCTCGAAGGTGCAAGGGTCAAGGCCGTCATAGAGTTAATGCCTTATCCCGGCGGCCTTGCGAGGAACATCATGATACTTAGGGACTTCAACATCCCCCTCTATCTGAGCCACAAAGTGGTTGAGGTCAGGGGAAGAGGTAGGGTTAAGAGGGTGAAAGTGGTCAAGGTCGATGAGAACCTCAGGGAGACCGGGGAAGAGTTCTGGATAAGCTGTGATACTCTGATAATCTCCGCCGGGCTAATTCCGAACGTAAAGCTTCTCAAAGAGGTGGGTGTTGAGATAGACCCGGCAACCGGCGGCCCAGTGGTCAACGACAGGCTAGAGACTAGCGTTCCCGGAATCTTCGTGGCCGGAAACGCCCTCGTAATAAACGATCTCGTGGATTACGTGGCCGAGCAGGGCGAGCTTGCCGCTGAAGGAGCCAAGGAGTTCGTGGAGAACGAGGGGATTGGGACGAAGCGCTGGATTCGGCTGAAGAGGGGACAGAACGTCAGGCTTCTGGCTCCGCACTATCTCAGCGGCGAGCGGGACGTTTGGATTTACGCACGCGTTTCTAAACCCATGGAGAACGTTGCCGTGGAGTTCCCAGAGATAGGCAAGAGAATCCGCCTCCCGGTCGTGAAGCCGGCCGAGATGCTCAGGATAAGGCTGAGGAAGAAGGAGATAGCGAGGGCCAAGGGAGCCATCACGATGGAGGTGGTGCCCCTATGATATACCGCTTCACTTGCATAGTCTGCCCCCTCGGTTGCACAATCGAGGTCGAGGTTGATGATGACAGGGTCAAGGCTGTTAGGGGCCACACCTGCCAACGGGGAAAGGAGTGGGCCATTGAAGAGGTAACCAATCCAAAGAGGGTCGTCATGAGCGTTATTCCTGTTGAAGGAGGAAGGCTACCGACGGTGAGCGTCAAGACGGCGGAACCAGTCCCGAAGGAGAAGATTTCCGAGCTTATGAGGTTCCTCGCTCGCCTCAAGGTCAAAGCTCCCGTGAGACCAGGGGAAGTCGTTGCAGAGTTTGATGGGGTTAAGATAGTGGCGACGAGGGAGGCCTAAAGCTTTATAAAGGGTGGAAAGGCTAAACCCTTCAGCTCGCGGCTCAGGGGTGATGCTCATGAGCGGAACTAAGAAGGTCGGTTCAGCCGGAAGGTTTGGGGCAAGGTATGGTCTTAAGATAAGGAGGAGAGTTGCCGCTGTTGAGGCCAAGATGAGGCAGAAGCACACCTGCCCGGTGTGCGGCAGGAACGCCGTCAAGAGGATAAGCACGGGAATATGGCAGTGCCAGAAGTGCGGGGCAACTTTTGCGGGCGGTGCATACCTGCCCGTCACTCCAGCAGGTAAGGTCGCCAAGAGGGTTACGAGCTCTGAGTGACGGTGGTCTCGATGGTTGAAGCCGTCTACAGGTGCGCCAAGTGCGGCCGTGAAGTCAAGCTCGATCTATCCATAACCAGGGACCTCCGTTGTCCTTACTGCGGGAGCAAAATCCTCTACAAGCCGAGGCCGAAGGTTGCCAGAAGGGTAAAGGCAATCTGATTCTCTGGCAAACATTTTTAACTTCCCGCCGCTATTCTCCAAGGGAGCAAGCATGATGCTCATAACGACGTCCCATAGGCCCACCAGGAGGACAAGGAGCTTTGGCCATGACTTAGAGAGGGTTTTCCCTAACTCCCTCTACGTAACGCGCGGTAAGAAGACCATCCAAGACCTCCTCATGGAGGCCTACGACAGGGGCTACGAAAGATTGCTAATAATCAACGTCTGGAAGGGCAATCCCCTGAAGATGACGTTCATCAAGGTCTCCCCCGACGACTGGGGCTACCTCGGCTACCTTTACCTACACGGCATAAAGCTTCAGAGGGAAATCGGCTTCAAAGGCCTCAACCCAATAAGGGAAGAGATGCCGCTCGTGGTAACTACGGCCAAGCGCGTTGGCCTTGACCACATAGCCTTCGCCCAAGTCTTCGCCGAGCTGACCAATGGGAAGTTCGTGCCCCGCGGAGAGAAGAGCCTTATGGCAATTGCGGATAGATACAACACAGACGTCTTAGGCGTTATCGAGAGGCATCCGAGAGGAATGGCGATAAACTTCTACCGCCTTGACGTTACGAAGGAGAGGCCGGTCGGACCGCTCATAAGCGTCAAGATATGGATAATGGAGGACGGGAGAAGATGGGACTACAAGGAGGCCTTTGGTATAAAGGTGAGGCCGCGAGGGAAGGGCTGTGAAGCCGAGGAAGATTGAGGGCCGGCTCGTTCTCGAGTTTCCGAGCGAAGACGTTGCAAAGGTCGTTTACCAGGCCGTCCTCTACGAGCACCTGACGGTTCCTTACAGGAGGAGCGAGATTGAATTTCGGCTGGATGGGAGGAGAATCGTAATAGAGCTGAGAGCTGATGACAGCTCGGCCCTGAGAGGAACCCTCAATTCCTACCTCCGCTGGATAAAGGTCGCAATAGATGCTGTTGAGATTTGAACGGCTCCTCCATAAGGTTCTTAAATGAGGGTCCTTATTCTAACCCGGCATCACGATTACGGAGGTGTTGTCATGCAGAACGTTCCGCCCCAGGTCCAAGCCATGTTGGGACAGCTCGAGAGCTACCAGCAACAGCTCCAGCTCGTGATCCAGCAGAAGCAGAGAATCCAGGCCGAGCTCACCGAGGCAAAGAAGGCCCTTGAGGAAATTGAAAAGCTTCCCGACGATGCGGTGATCTACAAGACCATCGGAACCCTCATCGTGAAAACAGAGAAGAGCAAGGCCGTGGAGGAGCTGAAAGAAAAGGTAGAAACTTTAGAGGTCCGCCTGAACGCCCTAAACAGGCAGGAACAGAAAGTGAACGAGAAGATTAAGGAGCTGACACAGAAGATACAGGCCGCCCTTAGGCCGGCCGCCGGCTGATTCTAATTTTTTGGTGGTCGGCATGAAAAAGGTCATCCACATAGGCCTGCCGGAGCTCAGTGAGGAGGATCTTATCGAGATAGGGGACATCGCCCAGAGGGTTATAATCGACCACATCTTTGAATACCTTAACAAAAGCGACGTGAAGGACTTGGAGGTAACCGCGAGGATAAACAGGGAGGATACCCTCGACTTAGAGCTGGAGGTTTATCTGGAGATTCCGATATTCGTCAAGGTGGACGTTGAGAGGGTAATAGAAGAAGCCCTCGACAAGGCCTATGAGGCCGTGGAAAGAAGGCTCAGGGAGCTCGCCGGTAAGTCGGGGATGGTTGAATGAAGGGGGAGAGGAAGCTCAAAAGGTTTCTCCTTGACTTGCCCCGGGACACGTCAATGCTCCTCCTCTGTCACCACAACGCTGATCCCGACTCCCTGGGCTCTGCCATAGCCTTTTCTCGGCTTCTCAGATGGCTCGGGTTCGAGCGGGTTAGAATAGGCGTCGCCCAGAGCGTGGCCAGCTACGCCAAGAGGCTCCTTTCCCTATCGGATATTGAGATAGTTAGAAACCCTCATGTGGAAGAGAACGTAGTGTTCGTTTTCGATACTTCGTCCCTCGAACAGCTGGAGCCCGTTATCCTGCCCGAGGGTGCAAAGGTCGTCGTTATAGACCACCACGTCGAGAAGGATATGCCCATAAGGGCCGAGGTAAGGGTCGTGGACTCCTCAAGGACCTCAACCGCCGAAATAGTTTGGGAGCTCTTTAAGAAGTTCCGGTTCCACGATGAGCTCTCCGCGAGAGTTCTGCTAGCTGGAATAACCTCGGACACGGCCAACTTCAGGTACGCGAACTCTAAAACCTTCAGGACCGTTGGGGAGATACTCTCCCTCTATGATATCCCTATGGGGGAGATATACGCCCTCATCGCACCCGTGAGCGACGAGAACATAGACTCCTCCAAGAGGATGGCGATACTGAAGGCCTGCCAGAGGATGGAGATTCATAAGTTCCGGAGGTTCGTGATAGTCACGTCAAAGGTCTCCGCCTATGAGGCCCTGGTCTGTAAGGTTTTCCTCCAGCTAGGAGCTGACGTGGCCATAGTCGGGAGCGAGAAGGACGGCGTCAGGATATCGGCGAGGGCCAAGGAGCATCTCGTAAGGATGGGACTGCACCTCGGAAAGCTCATGGAGAAGGTCGGACCCATAATAGAGGGTTCCGGTGGGGGACACGCCGGCGCGGCCGGTGCCAACGGAAAGGGGAACCTCGACGAGGCCATGAAGTTCCTCGTAAAGGAAGTTCAGAAGTTCCTAAAGAGCGCAACCAATCGCTAAGTTTTTAGCCGCCTGAAGGGGAGTTTTTCAAGGTGCGTGCCATGGCGAAGTGTCCCGTATGCGGGAGGCCCCTCAAGTGGGAGACCCTCATAGAACAGATGCTTATCCTACCAAACTTCAGGGAGCTCCTCAAGGACAGGGAGACCTTCCTGAAGACCCTCGAGGACTTCGTCTTTAAGTGCCCTGAGTGTAAGGAGGAGTTCTACGGAAGGACCCTTCCCAGGGGCGAGGCCGAGAAGGTCTTCGAGCTATTGAACGATTTTAAGGAGGGCATAGACTACGAGAGGAAGGTGGTTAGGTTAAAGCTCACGAACCTCCTTGCCCTTGAGGTCATGCTTGAGGAGTGGGATAGGAGGGTTAAGAGGCGTGCCCCATGACATTCGAGAGCATCCGTGAGGCCCTTCGCCAAGGCAACACTAAGCTCGCCCTCAAAATAGCGGAGGGAATAAGGGACCCCTTCTCGAAGCTTAGGGCATACTCCTTCATCGCCAAGAGGATAGAGGACGACGAAACAATAGAGCTCACCATATCGAGGATGTTTGAGGCTCTCAAAGGCATAAGGGGGGAAGTGGAAATAGTCAGGGCCCTCTCCCTCATAGGCTACACCGCCTATTGGGTCGGAAAGGTGAGGCTTGGCGACAAGGCGTTTTCCGACGCCGAGACCCTCGCTAACCGGATAAATTACCTGCCCTGGAGGGCCCTGGCCCTTGGTTATATTGGCTACTACTTAGCCTTAGCCGAGCCCCCGAGCGAAGCCCTTAGGTTCTTTGAGAAGGCCGTGCTGACCCTGTTAAGGAGCAGGGGCCCCTACTCCGAGCTTGTCTCAACGGCCATAAGGCTGGCTGGTCTAATTGTGTCCGCCGGGGACGAGACTTCTAACGAGAAGGCTCTCGAGATGTATTCGTTGGCAAGGGACCTTTACATGGAATTCAACATGAGGATGAGGGCGAAGGTCATCGAGGAGAAGATAGCCTTTGTGGAGGGCGTGCTAAAGGAAAAGAACGTCCAAATCGTTAAGCTCCTGGAGATGGGAGATATAGACAGGGCAATCCTGGGCGTGAGGTACCTAGAGCCGAAGGACAGGATAGGGGCCCTCCTCGAGATAGCCTACTGGCTCTTCCTCCATAACAGGTCTGATCTGGCCGTGGCAGTCCTTGAGGATGCCTATGACGCCATGCTCCTCTACAAAGTCAGGCCTGATGAGACTGAAATAGAGAGGGTGGCCTACAAGTTCCTGAAGCTCGGTGCTCTGGAGGAGGCCCTCACCTTAACGGGTCTGCTGAAGGACAGGGAGAAGGTGGACAGGCTCCTCTCACGGATAGCCCTAGCCTACGCCAAGAGGGGGGACATCGGAAAGGCCCTTAACATGGCCGAAGGAATTAAGAATGAGCTCGTGAAGAGGAGGCTCCTGAGGAAGCTTGAGGAGCTAGGTGGTGAGGAACATGTGGGACACGAGCAAGGACTACAGACTTCTGGTGGCGGAGAAAAGCGTTGAGTTATTCTTGAAGACCATCGAGGGGGCCAAGTTTAGGGGTAATTGGGACAAGAAGAGGGCAATCCAGCTCGCTAAGGAGATGCTCCCTGACCTGCAGGCCCTCCGCTACAGCTATCTTAATCCGGCGGAGCTCGTAGAGACTCCCCAAATGGATGCCCTTAGGGAAAAGGCCAGGGGGATAATCGAGGCCTTAGGCGGCGAGGAATGGCACAGGAAATTTCTTGAGGCTGCTGGCAAGGACAGGGAGAAGGTCGAAGAAGCTGTCGCCAAGATAAAGTTCTTCCTCAACACGATACTTGGCCTTGAGAGAAGGCTCAAGCTTGGAAAGATAAACGACCCCGTCGTGGCCGTGGATATAGTCGTCGGAGAGGTTATGAGCGTTTCTAAGCATCCGAGGGCCGACAGACTACTCGTGACGAACGTGAACATAGGTGAAAGAGCCGTAACCGTCGTGACGAACGATCTTACAGTTAAAGAGGGCAACAGGGTGGCCGTGGCGCTTCTTCCACCAAGAAGCTTCTTTGGAATAGTTAGTGAGGGCATGTTCCTCGGAACTGGAGACGGAGTTCTCAAGGACGTGAAAGGAGAGATAGGAGGCCTTCCAAAGGGAATCCCCTTAGAAGCGCTTAACGAGACCCGGAACCTTGTGGAGGCCTTCCTCAAAGGATAGTGGCGAAAACCTTATAAACCCATCTCCACACACCAAATAACGGCCCGTGCGGTGGTAGTCTAGCCTGGTCTAGGACGCCACCCTGCCAAGGTGGAGACCCGGGTTCAAATCCCGGCCACCGCACCACAATTTTTCTTCCCAACCTTCATCCCAAGAAAAAGCTTTTAAGGGCACCAATCGAGGGAGGGATGGGTGCCCCGGTGGCCTAGTCTGGATAGGGCGCGAGGCTGCGGACCTCGAGGTCCGGGGTTCAAATCCCCGCCGGGGCGCCAACAACGGCAACCGCCCTCACGGGGCTTCCCGAGCCCTTCTCTATCCTAAGCGGAAGGCCTATGAAGGTGAACTCCTTCCCCAAGAGAAGTTCCAAATTTATGAGGTTTTCAAACACCGGAATTCCCGCCCCCAGAAGGATTCTATGGACATCCTCGTCCCCGATGCTAATCCCGTCCGTTCCAACGGCCTTGACGCCAAGGGCAACGAGCTTCTCGGCCGCCTCGGGAGATAACTCCCTTCCCCCCGTCAGGAGGAGAACTATCACACCCTCCAGCCCTGCACTCGGAAGCTCCCCTGGCTCCACCCTCCCCTTACCCATCCTAACGTCTATCACGATCCCCTTCCCGATGAACCTCTCGAGAGGTATCTCCTCTATCGTCGGCCCTCTAGGGACGAAGTGGACAGGTGCATCCACGTGAGTCCCACTGTGCTCCCCGAGCCTGAGGGCGTTCATGTAGTAGCCGTTCCGCTCGATGGAGGCCCAAGCCATTACTTCAACGGGAGGATCGCCAGGATAGACAGGAGTGTTCTTTCCAAGCGGCATCGAGAGATCGATTATCATGGGTTCACCAACTACTTGCAAGGTTTTATGGATAAAATTCTTGCCCTCATCAATGCCTTTTTATTCCCTCTACCAAATACCTTCTGGTGATGCTCGTGGTAGACTGCACCAAGGACTACTGCGTCAAGGACATATCGCTGGCTCCGGAGGGCTGGAAGAAGATAGACTGGGTCTCCCGCTTCATGCCCGTCCTGAGGGCGATAAGGGAGGACTTCGAGAGGAGGAAACCCTTCAAGGGCGTGAAGATAGCGGCGACGCTCCATCTCGAGATGAAGACGGCCTTTCTCCTGTTGACCCTTAAGGCGGCTGGAGCTGAGGTTTCGGCCGCGGCAAGCAACCCCCTGTCAACACAGGACGACGTTGTGGCGGCCTTGGCAGAGGCAGGCATCAAGGTCTACGCCATAAGGGGCGAAACCAGGGAGGAGTACTACGAGAACATGCACAGGGCACTCGACATCGGCCCAAACATAATCATCGACGACGGTGCCGACATGGTAAGCGTGGTTCATAGGGAGAGGCAGGAGCTCATTGACGAAATCTGGGGCGCCAGCGAGGAAACTACGACGGGCGTCATAAGGCTCCGCGCCATGGAGAGGGACGGTGTTCTGAGGTTCCCAGTCATAGCCGTGAACGACGCCTACACCAAGTACCTCTTCGATAACCGCTATGGAACCGGTCAGTCAACTTGGGATGGAATAATAAGAACCACCAACCTGCTCATTGCCGGCAAGAACGTTGTCGTCGTAGGTTACGGCTGGTGCGGTAGGGGAATTGCCATGCGCGCCAGAGGTCTCGGGGCGACGGTGATAGTCGTTGAGGTTGATCCGATTAGAGCGTTAGAGGCAAGGATGGACGGCTTCCTTGTGATGCCCATGCGCGAGGCGGCAAAGATTGGAGACATATTCATCACGGCCACCGGAAATATAAACTGCATTAGGAGGGAACACTTCGAGGTCATGAAGGATGGGGTCATCCTCGCCAACGCCGGCCACTTCGACGTCGAGATAAGCAAGCCCGACCTTGAGGCCCTGGCGGTCGAGATAAGCCAACCGAGGCCGAACATAACTGAATACAGGCTGGCGGATGGTAGAAGGCTCTACCTCCTAGCGGAGGGCAGGTTAGTTAATCTCGCCGCTGCAGACGGCCATCCAGCGGAGATAATGGACATGAGCTTCGCCCTTCAGGCGAAGGCCGCCGAGTACATAAAGGAGAACCACGAGCGGCTCGAGCCGAAGGTCTACACTCTGCCGAGGGAGATAGACGAGATGGTGGCCCGCATTAAGCTCAGGGCAATGGGCATAGAAATTGAAGAGCTCACGGAGGAGCAGAAGAGGTATTTGGAGAGCTGGGAGCACGGCACCTGACTTTCCATTTTTTGGTGATTTCAATGGATTTCGAGCCCTTCAAGCTCGTCCCCATAGGAGTTGTGAGGAAGGGGAACAGAACGTGGCTTGAGATAAGGCCCGAGTTCGCGGAGGGCCTCAACAGCCTGCGCGAGGGCGACTGGATAAAGCTCATCCTCTGGTTCCACAAGAGTGACACGCCTGAGAAGAGAAGAACGCTGAAGGTCCATCCGCGCGGGGATCCGAGCAACCCGCTCAGAGGAGTTTTCGCGACACGCTCACCAGTTAGGCCAAATCCGCTCGCCCTTTACACCGTCAGGATACGACGTATTGAAGGAACAAGGATTTTTGTAGAGGACATAGATGCCTACGATGGGACGCCGATAGTGGACATCAAGATATTCGTGCCCCACCTAGACTGCCCAGAAGACCCAGAAGGATAAGGGGAGGAAACATGAGAGTGCTCCTGGTGGGCCATTATCCCCCCCACAGGGGTGGCGTCGCCAAGCATGTGAAGGCTCTCGCTGAACATTTGAGGGAAAGGCACGAGGTTCACGTCCTTACCTACGGACCCGTGAAGACGTTGGAGCCCTTTGTCCATCAAGTCAGAGTGCCGGGAACCTTCGGCCTCAGAGGAACCTCTTTCGCCCTCTTGGCATCAAGGAAGATAGTTAGACTGCACGAGAGATTTAATTTCGACGTTGTTCACGCCCACTACGTCGGGACGACGAGCTTTGCCGGTGTGTTGGCCAAGGAGAGAACGGGCCTTCCTCTCGTTGTCACGGCGCATGGTAGTGACCTTGACCACATGTCCGAGCTTCCCCTCGGCAATTATTTCGTCAGAAGGAGCCTCTTGGAGGCGGATGCCGTCATAGCGGTCAGCCATTACCTTGCCAAAAGGGCGATCTCGCTGGGGGCCAAGGGCATAAGGGTAATACCCAACGGCGTTGACACGAAGGGAAACCGGGAAAGGGGAGAAGCCGTGATATTCATCGGTAGACTGGCCAAGTACAAGGGTGTGAAAGACTTCATAGAGCTCGCGAGGCGCTTTCCTGAGGAGGAGTTCTGGGTCGTTGGACATGGACCTCTAATGGGAAAGCTCAAGGAATTGGCCCCCATAAATGTCAGGTTCCTCGGCTACATGGATAACGTCGCGACAATACTCGAAAGGGCAAAAGCCCTCGTGCTACCCTCCCAGAGGGAAGGATTCGGTCTCGTGATACTTGAGGCAAACTCCTTCAATGTTCCAGTTCTCGGCAGGGAGGTGGGAGGAATAAAGGAGCTCATAAGGGAAGGAAAGAACGGGCTAACATTCAAGGACGTTGATGAGGCCACCGAGGCCCTCAGGAAACTCCTCGAACCGAAGGATAACAAAAAGATGGGCGTTACTGGACAAAGAATTGCCAGAAAATACTCGTGGGAGGCAATTTGCAGGAAGGTGGAGAAAGTCTATGAGGAAGTCGCCGGACGAGGATAATTTTATACCCGGTCCACATTGATGGCAAGGGGTGAGAAAATGACCATAGTCATCAACATGAGGCGTGGTTTGGATAAGAGAAAGTTGATGGTTGCGGCGAGGCTAATAAGGGAGGGAAAGCTGGTAGCGTTCCCCACGGAGACCGTCTACGGCCTCGGTGCCGACGCCCTGAACGAAAGGGCCGTGAGGAGGATATTCGAGGCCAAGAATAGACCCGCGGATAATCCCCTCATAGTCCACATAGCTGACTTCGAGCAACTGAAGGAGCTCGCCCAGGAGATACCGAAGGAGGCCAAGCTGCTGGCCGAAAGGTTCTGGCCCGGTCCTCTCACCCTCGTCCTACTAAAGGCCGAAAACGTCCCGAGGGTTACGACGGGTGGCCTTGACGCAGTTGCCGTGAGAATGCCAGCCCACGAGATAGCCCTTGCCCTTATAAGGCTCAGCGGAAAGCCGATAGCCGCCCCCTCAGCAAACATAAGCGGCCGTCCAAGTCCCACGACGGCGGAGCATGTGGCGGAGGACTTATATGGCAAGATAGAGTGCATCGTTGATGGTGGAGAGACAAGGATAGGAGTAGAATCCACGGTCATAGACCTGACGGAGCGGCCGCCAGTGCTCCTCAGGCCCGGCGGCCTGCCCCTTGAGGATATCGAGGCCGTTATAGGAAAAGTCAGGATTCATCCGGCCGTATTTGGAAAGAAAACTGACGTTGCAAAGGCTCCCGGTATGAAGTATAGGCACTATGCACCGAGGGCGGAAGTGATAGTTGTAGAGGGTTCCAGGGAGAGAGTCGAGGCAAAAATTGCTGAGGTCGTCGAGGAACTTAAGAGAAAGGGTCTTAGGGTGGGAGTTATTGGAAGGGAGAGCTACGGTGCGGACGAGTTCTACCACCTAGGAGAAACCGTCGAGGAGGTTGCGAGGAACTTGTTCAGGGCGTTAAGGGAGATGGACAAGAGGGGGGTTGACGTGATAGTTGCCGAAGGCGTCGAAGAGAAGGGACTTGGGTTGGCCGTCATGAACAGACTCAGGAAGGCGGCGGGTTACAAGATAATTAGGGTGTGAACATGAAAATGTAAAGCCGCAACCGTTTTAAAGGGGGAACTGACTCAGCTATGGGTAAGGACCATGCCAAGCGTTATAGTCGTTGGAGGACAGTGGGGGGACGAGGGTAAGGGCTCGATAATCGCTTACCTTGCCCTGAAAGATAAGCCTGAGATAATAGCCAGAGGCGGTGTCGGAACGAACGCCGGACACAGCGTTTTTATAAACGGCAAGAAGTACGCCGTAAGACAGCTCCCAACTGGCTTCATGCAGAGAGATGCAAGGCTTCTGGTCGGCGCTGGCGTCCTCGTAGACCCCGAAGTCTTCTTCTACGAGCTCGAGCACCTAAAGGACTTCAACGTCGCCGAGAGAGTTGGGATAGATTATCGCTGCACCATAATAGAACCAAGGCACAAGGAGCTCGATAGAACTAATGGCCATCTGCACGGGAAGATAGGGACTACCGGTTCAGGCTGCGGTCCGGCCAATGCTGACAGGGTTATGAGAAGGGCAAAGCAGGCGAAGGAAGTGAAGGAGCTGGCTCCCTATTTAACTGACGTTGCCGCCGAGGTCAACGATGCCCTTGACGAAGGAGCCCTGGTTCTCGTTGAAGGAACGCAGGGCTTTGGACTGAGCCTCTACTACGGCACATACCCATACGTTACCTCGAAGGACACCACCGCTTCAGCCATAGCGAGCGATGTCGGGATAGGCCCTACGAGGGTCGATGAGGTTATAGTCGTTTTCAAGAGCTTCCCGACGAGGGTTGGTGCTGGTCCATTTCCCACTGAGATGCCGCCCGAGGAAGCCGAGAGGATGGGTCTCATCGAGTATGGAACCGTTACCGGCAGAAGGAGGAGGGTAGGTTGGTTCGACTTTGAAATGGCACGCTACTCCGCAAGGATTAACGGCGCCACGATGCTCGCCGTGACGATGCTAGATAAGTACGATAAAGAAGCCTTCGGCGTCACAGACTACGATAAGCTCCCGAGGAGGGCGAAGGAGTTCATCGAGGAGATTGAGGAGCGCGTCGGTGTTCCCGTTGGATTCATCAAGACGGGTCCCGAGCTTGAGCACATAATAGACCTGAGAGAGAACATTTAGGCTCTCCACTATAAACTTTCCTTTTTAGATGCTTCAGCTTCGAACGATCCTCGCTTCCACTAATCGAAGTCCCAAATGGTCCTTCCCTTGTAGAACAACATCACGTAGCCGCAGTTTTCGCAAATCACTATCTTCACCTTGTGGGCAGTGAACCCCCATTTGCTGTCTAGCTTTCCCTCCTCCACCCTGAAGCTTGTTCCGCCGCACAGGGGACACTTGAGGTGTCTTCTCTCCACGATGACCACCGGTTCAATTTGACTAAATTATGTATAAAGGTTTTGTGTGAATCTCTCCGTTCAGCTTCGCGATATCCTCCAGCGAGAATTTTTCCCGTTCTCCGCAATCTGCTCGTCCGTCACTTAGTATGGTAAGCCCTCCAAGGGAAGGTTATCCACTACGAGTAGCACGGAAGTTTCACCCCTGCCAAAAGTAGCGAATAACCGGAGCAGGGGATCAATCGCTTCCAAAGAGTGCTTTCAACCCGCGTGTCTCTTTATCCACTCGATGATGACCTTGTGGACCTCCTCCCCCCACTCTGGATCCTCAAATATCTCGTGATAGGCTCCTTCAAACTCTTTCAGCGTCTTGTCTTTAACCTTAAGCTCCTCAAAGAGTCTCCTCGCACCCTCAGGAGGGGTTATGACGTCATTCGTGCCCACGAGGAGCAGAATTGGAACCTTTATCCTCTCAGCCTCAATGTGGGCCAGCTCCATATTCTCGAATATGCTCTTTCCTAGCTTGGCCGAAATTTTGTCATGCACAAGAGGGTCCTTCACGTATCTCTCGACGGCCTCAGGGTTCCTCGATAACAGCTTTGGATCTATGCCGTTGGAGAGGGTTATCTTAGGCGATATCCTACCCAAAATCTTCGCGAGAATCACGAAAAAGGAGGGCGTCTTCGGGCTCTTAGCTAGGGCGGGCGATGAAGCGATCACACCCTGTATGTTGTCTGGTCTCGTCTCGGCGTACCTTATCACAGTCAGTCCACCGAGGCTGTGACCAAAGAGAAACGGCTTTTCTCTAATCTCGTCTATAATGCCGTCTATTATCTCCATAGCCTCCTCGACACTTGTATGTCCCCTCTTCCCGGAACTCCGGCCGTGGCCAGGCCAGTCAAAGGTGTAAACGGCGAAGCCTGCCTCGATGAGCATCCTGATAAGCTTCCCGTACCTGCCGCTGTGCTCCCCGAGGCCGTGGACAAGAATCACCCATCCCCTCTCAGGGGTTCCAAATTTTACCCTGTATATCATCCACATTACACCTGTGAAAGTCTGAACAAAACGGGATAAAACGTTGTCGGAGGGGAGAACATTTATAGGAGCCAAACCTATCACCACCGGTGATACCATGAGGATCGCTGTGGTCCTTATCCTAATGCTTATCCTCCCCCCGGTCGGGGCCTATAACGTCCCCGAGAGGGGCGTCATATATCAGATAATGGTCGACCGCTTCTACGACGGAAACGAGAGCAACAATGGGCCCTTCTACGATCCGACGCACACCAACTACCGGCTCTATTGGGGCGGTGATTTAGAGGGCATAATTGAGAAGCTCGAGTACATCGAGAGCCTGGGCGTCTCAATGATATGGCTTTCTCCGGTGAACGATAACATAAACAGGATGGCCAGCGGTAGCGCTCCCTACCACGGCTACTGGCCCCGAGATTTCAAGAGCATCGAGGAGCACTTTGGAACCTGGGAAACCTTCAGGCAGCTCGTCGAGGAAGCGAAAAAGCGTGGCATCTGTATAATCGTCGACTACGTCCCTAACCACTCCAACCCGGCGACGGAAGGTGAGTTCGGCTCCCTCTACGACAACGGAACTCTGATTACAACCTACTACTACGACGCCAAAAATGCGACGGTGAACCCTTACACAGGCAGCAGGGAGCTGATATACCACCATAACGGGAACATATACGACTGGTTCGGCTTTCAGCTCAAGTACGCCAACCTCTTTGGTCTGGCCGACTTCAACCAGCTCAACCCTTGGGTAGACTCCTACCTGAAGGAGGGGGCAGAACTATTTATAAAGGCTGGCGTCTGCGGCTTTAGAATCGACGCCATCAGGCACATGGAGCTGGGCTGGCTCGAGAGCTTCTACCTGTATCTCTACGGCCGTGCTGAGGAGCCGCTCTTCATATATGGCGAATACTATCTGCCTAACCCTGAAAAGACGGACGACCTCTACGAATTCTACCGCTACTCAAACGTCTCATCGCTGCTGAGCATTCCGATAAGAAACGATATTGTGAGAGTCTTCGCCTACGGTGGGAGTCTGAAAAATCTCGCGGCTGAGCTGGAGGAATACTACTTCCGCTTTGTCCACCCCGACAAGCAGGTCAACTTCCTCAACAGCCACGACATGGTCCGCTTCCTCAACGAAAGTAAAAACAAAGAACGCTACCACATGGCACTAGCCCTAATTATGACCCTTCCGGGGATTCCTGTAATCTACTATGGCGATGAGAGCTATCTGGTGAGCAGGGACGGAAAGGGGGACCCGTACAACAGACCTATGATGGTCTTCGACAATACCACCGAGGCGGCACGGATAATTAGAACCCTCGCCGCGCTCAGAAAGATTAATGACGCTTTAGCTTTCGGTGACTTCAGGACGCTCTATGCCGACTACAACGTCTGGGCCTTTGAGAGAACCTTTGGTGCTCATAGGATCCTTGTTGTCATGAATAAAGGACAGGAGAAGAACCTGACGCTAACCCTAGACTGGGAGGACGGTTCTTACACTGACGTCCTCTACGGGGCCGTTATGGAGGTCAAGGACGGAAAGGCCATCTTGACCCTCCCCCGAAACAGCTTCTACGTTTTCCACGTAGAGGGCGAGCAGAAAGAACCATTGATAGGTTCGCTCACACCCTACGTCGCTCAACCGGGCCAGAAGGTTCTAATAGCTGGTGCTGGCTTTGGGAATGATGGCCACGTCTATATCGGCGGCAAGAGGGCAAAGGTTCTCTCCTGGAGCAACGACAAGATACTCGTAGAAGTTCCCGAGCTGGAGACCTCCGAAACCTGGGTTCCGGTCTACGTCGAGGCGAACGGGAAGAGAAGCAACACAATGAAGCTGCGCTATTACTCAGGGAATGATATTCCAGCTCTACTCGTGGTCAACGGAAGTAACTTAACTGGCTTCCTCTGGATAAAGGGCAATATTCCTGAGCTAGCCGAACCGAGACCACTCATAAAATCGAGCACGGGCTATTACTTCACGGTGGCGCCACTTCCCAACGGCACTATATTCTCGGTTCAGCTCTATCGCGGCCTGCCCTGGGACGAGCTTGAGGCCCTCAACATCACCCTCTATGGTAGGGCAGGCTCAACCGTCATCTTAAGCTCCGAGCCACCTAGAGATGCATTAACTGGAGGTTTGAACCCCTTTACCTACGCTGGCCTTGCGGTGGTTGCTACCGCTCTTCTCCTCCTGCTCCTAAGAAGAGGCCACTCATGATTTCTTTTATTTCGGGTGCAAAAAGAAGAAAATTAAGAATCAGGAATCAACCAACCCCGCAGTAGCTCCATATTGAGTAGCCATAGTAGCCGTTGGCCGGATCGTAAGGTGGAGCCTCGAGGTAGACCCAGCCGCTGTAATCGACGTATTTGTCCACCCAGCCGCCTAAGTTACCCGTGTACTCATGGATGCATGCTCCGGCAAACTTTGGAACGTAAATCCACCTTCCAACCCAGCTATTCGACAGGTTTATGTAAGTTATGAGGCCCGGCTTGTCCCCATACCCGTTTCTGACGAAGATGAGCTCATCGCTGTCGTAGTATACAAAGGTCGTGCTCCCACCGGTGAGATGATCATGTATCCAGATGAGATTTATCAGCTTGTCTTTGTTAAGCCACTCCTCGAAGTCCCTGTAGAATATCACTGGCTGACCTTCATACGTCAAGATGAAGGCGTAAGCCGGGTACTTATTCCAGATTATGTCAGTGTCGTGGTTTGCCACGAAGGTCACGGCCTTGAATGGGTCACGCGAAACAACCGTTTGGCCGTTGAGTATAGCCTCCACGAGGGCCGGGATGTTATAGTTGTCAAAAGCCTCGTCCATCTTATAGTAGAGAGGGAAGTCGAAGACCTTGGCACCGCTAGCGTAGGCCCAATTGAGGAGAGCATCGACGTTGGTGTCCCAGTACTCACCGACCGCCCAGCCACCCCACGTGTCCAACCAATCCTTGACAACCCACGCCGGGTAGCCTTTAACGTAGTCAAAGCGCCAAGCATCGAATCCTACGCTCCTCAGGTAGGCGGCGTAGCTCTCGTTGCTCTTCCAGAGCCAGTATTGGTTCCACTCCTTGTCGTGGTCTATGTCCGGGAAGCCGCCGAAGGTTCCCTCGTCTGCATAGCTGACATCATTGGGGTGGAAGTCAAGGTAGCAGGCGGTGTATTTACCGGAGGCCACCTTGGAGAAATCGGTCCAAGTGTAGTCATTGACGAAGGGGTTCCACTCGAGATCCCCGCCAGCGCGGTGGTTTATGACGACGTCTGCTATGACCTTAATCCCATAGGCATGGGCCGTGTTTATGAGGGCTATGAGTTCACTCTTCGAGCCAAAGCGAGTCTCCACGGTCCCCTTCTGGTAGTATTCACCTAGGTCAAAGTAGTCGTACGGGTCGTAGCCCATCGAATATGCACCGCCCATACCCTTGCTGGGTGGCGGAAGCCAGATAGCGGCTATGCCTACCTCTGCCCATTCAGGTATCTTAGCCCTTATCGTGTCCCACCAGATTCCGCCCGTTGGAACGTCCCAGTAGAAGGCCTGAAGTATAACGCCGCCGTTTTCGAGGGTTTCTGCGCTCACTGGGACTGTCAGCAGGCTTAGAAAAACCAGGAGTATTGCGAAGGTTGCAATAGTTTTATTTCCTGGCATGGGGTCACCCCATGCGATGTTAACCATGATGTATCACCGTTGGTGAAGTATTTAAGTTTTTCCACTATTGGACACTAAAGAACGTGATTGTTCATCGACAAGGGAACCCCGACCAAAGCCGTTATTAAGCCACAAACAGGTAAAATTCGGGGGATGAATATCCATGTTCGCCGAGATACTAACAATTGGTGATGAGCTGCTGACGGGCAACACCGTGGACAGCAACTCCGCCTTCATAGCCAAAAAGCTCACGGAAAGAGGCTACTGGGTAAGGAGGATAACGACGGTCGGGGATGATGTAGAGGAAATAAAGACCGCCGTCAGGGAGGCTCTCGCGAGAAAGCCCGAGGTGCTAATAATTTCCGGCGGCCTGGGGCCGACGCATGACGATGTTACGATGCTGGCCGTTGCCGAAGCATTGAACAGAAAGCTCATCCTCTGTGAGCCCTGCCTTGAGAAGATTAAGGCCTTCTACGAGAAGCTTTACAGAGAAGGCCACATAGACGACCCTAACCTAAACGAAGGCAGGAGAAAGATGTCCTACCTTCCAGAAGGGGCCGAGCCTCTGGAGAACACGGAAGGAGCAGCTCTCGGAGCCTTCATTGAGCATGAGGGCGTTAAGATATTCGTCCTGCCAGGAATGCCCCGCGAGATGAAGGCGATGCTCGAAAGGGAAGTTCTTTCAAGGCTCGGGAAGAGGAAGTTCATTCAGAAGAAGTTCTTGGCGGAGATAACCGACGAAAGCAAGCTCGCCCCTATTTTGAAGGAGGCCCTCGAACGCTTCTCCGTAAGGATCCACTCCTCGCCCAAGGGCTTCGGGAAGTTCATCGGAATAATAATCTTTGCCGAGGACGAGGAGGAGATTGAACGGGCAAAGGCCTTCATGGAGGCCAAGGGTGTCCGCTTCGAGGAGCTATAGCGAAAGAGTGATAAAGGGGTGGAGGGAATTCTGTAGCATGCTTCCTCCCGAGGTTCGCTCTATAATCGAAGAGATGAGGGCCGAGCAGATAAGAGGCGCGAGCTACCTGGCAAAAAGGGGAGCCGAAGCCTACGTAAAGCTCGCTCAGTTGTTGAGCGGCGAGGAACTCAGGAAGGCCCTGAAGGAAATAAGGAGGGAGATAATAGGCGTAAACCCAACGATGGCGTCCCTGTACAATCTCGTCCGCTTCGTCCCGATAACTGGAGATGCTTCCCTTGTAAGGGCAAGGGCGGAGGAGTTCATAAGGCTCGCAGAGGAGGCTAAGAGGGAGATAGGGAACATAGGAAGCGAGTTGATAGACGATGGGGAAGTTATCATAACTCACTCCTTCTCCTCAACGGTCCTGGAGATATTTAAGGCCGCCAAGGGAAAGGGAAAACGCTTCAGGGTCATTCTTACGGAGAGCGCCCCCGACTACGAGGGTCTAGCCCTCGCCGAGGAACTTGAGTCTCTTGGGATCCCCTTCGAGATAATAACCGACGCCCAAATAGGTCTATTCGCGAGGAAGGCCACCCTGGCCATAGTAGGGGCTGACAACGTTACAAAAGACGCGGTCATCAACAAAGCAGGCACATACCTCCTAGCCCTGACTTGCCATGAGCAGGGAGTTCCCTTCTACGTCGCGGCCGAGACCTTTAAGCTGCACCCTGAGGCTAGGGCTGAGGAAGTTGAACTCCTAGAGAGGCCACTCGTGAGGGGTGGCCGACTCGTCAGGAATGTCCTCTTCGACGTTACGCCCTGGAAGTACATCCGGGGTATAGTTACCGAGCTCGGTATCCTCGTCCAACCGAAGGACGTTTAAAGCCTCCCGAACACCATCACCCGATGAAGCTTAGGGCAGACGCTAGGGATATTCACAGGGCCATCCTCAATGAGCTCCGGCGAAGGATTAGGATGAACGGAGCCCTAAGGTTCCTGGAGGAATTTAGGCTTATATCGAGGAGGGAGGAGATTCTAAGGAGGCAGGCCTATCTGAGAGAAGGCTTCTCGAAGATAAAACCGGGCTTGGGGGAACTGTTGAAAATTGTTAGGCCCATAAGGTTCAGGAAGGAATTCCTCCACGACCGCGTTCTCATTGTGGAGGAAGACGAGGTTGAGAAGGCCGAGGAGCTCGGGCTCTGCGAGGTCTCCACGGAGCCCCTCGACTATCCTCTCGTCCTCAGCACGGTAGGCTTGGGAATCGACGTCGAGCTCAAACCTCACCACGTGGCTCCGGAGCTCTATGTGCTACCCCTCTGGGAGAACAGAGACACCTTAAAAGCCTTAGACAGGATAGGTAAGCTGACAGGCGAGGGGAGCGTTGCCGGCCAAATCTTAAGGGAGTTGGAGAGAATTGAACCCATTATGGAGAAACTTAAGCTTGTCGAGACCCTAGACGAGCTTGTTGCTGAGGAGGAGAGACGGCTTAACGAGGCAATTGAAAGGAGACTCGAGAAGTTTCAACTCACGCTCAGCGGTAAGGAGCTCATTGAATTCTTGAAGAGCCTGAAGGAAGGGGACATAGACGATCTCCTCGCAAGATTCTCGGGGCTCAGCGAGGAAATCCTTGAGGAGATAAGGAGAGCTGAGAAGAGGCTCTCAGAGAGGTTGGGCATCGACGCGGAACTCTTCCCAAGGGATGCGGGATATCCGATAGAGGTTCCCTCTGAAAAGATCGAGGCCCTGCGGGAGGCCCTGGAAAGGGAGCTGAAGCTTGAACTCTACCTGGAGAGCCGGAGGATCATCGAGAGGATTCTTCCCCTACTTCCGAGACTCAGGCGGGATATTGAGAGGGCCGAAGAGCTGGAGTTCCTCCGGGCCGTGAAAGAGTTCTCGGAGGGGTTCACGTTCCCGGAGATCGTGGAGGGAGGCGTGGGCTTCGTTGAGGGGAGGCACCTCTTCATAGAGAACCCCCAGCCCGTGAGCTACTTCGTTGGAAAGGCCAGAAAGCCGTTCGAGGGCGTTATGGAGGCCAACGTCCTCATACTCACCGGAGCCAACAGCGGCGGAAAGACATCCCTGCTGGAGCTGATGACCCAGGTGGTAATACTGGCCCACATGGGCCTGCCGGTGCCCGCGAGAAATGCCTGGGTGGAACCCTTAGGGGAGCTCTTCTTCTTCAGAAGGAAGAGGTCAAGCTACGGGGCGGGAGCCTTTGAGACGGCGCTGAAGGGATTCGTAAAGGCCCTAAAGGGAAGTGGCAGGAAGCTGATACTTATAGACGAGTTCGAGGCCATAACGGAGCCGGGGGCGGCTGTGAAAATAATCGCCGAGCTCCTAAGGATAGCACAGGAGAAAGGCTTCTACGTCGTCATAGTTTCTCACTTGGGGGAGAACCTCAAGAGGGAGCTTCCATTTGCCCGCGTGGACGGAATAGAAGCGAGCGGACTGGACGAGAACCTAAATCTTATCGTGGATAGACAACCCAAGTTCGGACAGATAGGAAAAAGCACTCCGGAGCTCATAGTTGAGAGGCTCGTTAGAACAAGCAGGGGGGAGGAGAGGAAGGTCTTCGAGCGAATACTACGGAGATTCAGATGAAATATACATAAACACCTACACAAAAAAGATATACATATTGTTACCAAGGTTATAGGATGAGGTGGTGTGAATGGTGAGAGTTTCGGTAACTACACCCGCGATACCTTTCATATTGACGCTCGTGCCGGCAGCTATAGGTAACGTTACAGTGGCGGCCATAGGCGGACTCGTGGGCGTTGGAATAGCGGCCTACATAAACCTTAAGGAGAGTCCAAAGGAGGTTAGGGGAGGGGACATCGAGGAGTACAAGAGACGCATAGAGCAGAGAGTCAGGGAGATTGAGGAGATACTCGAAAGGATAGCCGAAGGGGATCTCAGCATCGAGGACACCGAGATAAGTGGGGAGCTCGCGGGGATTAGGGAAGCCATAGAGAAGATGAGGAAGAGGCTCAGTGAGCTTGTGCTGAACATAAAGAACGCCGCTACAGACGTCAGCAATCAGACAAAAATAATCAGAGAAAACATAGAGCAGATAGCCGATGCGATAAACCAGGTTGCCGAAGCCATAAACCAGGTCAGCATAGAGGCTCAAAGGGAGCAGGAAAATATCAATCAGATGACGGAGACGATGCGATACATAGACGAAATAAGCAAGGAAACCGCGTCCACGATGGAGGAGTTCGAGGCCTCTATGAGGGAGATGGCCTCCCTTGCAAAGGAGGGCGGTGACAAGGGAAGGGAAGCTCTCGCTCAAATAGAGGAAATAAAGAACATGATGGCGAAGATAGAGGAGACCGTCCGCGGCGTTGCTGAGATGGGCAAGAGCATAGAGAACATAACCAACGTCATAAGCAGCATAGCCGAGCAGACGAATCTTTTGGCATTAAACGCCGCCATAGAGGCAGCAAGGGCAGGTGAGGCAGGAAAGGGCTTCGCTGTCGTTGCCGATGAGATAAGGAAGCTTGCGGAGGAGAGTAAGAAGGCGGCTGAGGATATAAGGGACCTAATAAAGCAGATTGGGAGCAGGATACAGGAAAGCGTTGAGGTCACCCAGCAGGGCGCCGAGGTTGTCGGAACGTCCACGGAGGTCATAAGGGAGAGCGTAGCCTACCTAACGCAGATTGCCGAGATGATGACCGAGATGGAGGCTAAGGCAGCCGAGCTCAAGGAGAAAGTTATCCAGGAGGGCGAGAAGATAGAGGAGGGCCTGAGGTTCCTCGAAAACTTAGCGGCTTCGGCGGAAGAGACGACGGCCGCCGCGGAACAAGTTAGTGCTGCTGCAGAGCAGCAGACTTCGGCCCTGAGCGAGGTCAGGGAGAGCATGAGGAAATTCGATAAGCTTGTAGACATCCTCATGGAAACCATAAGTGTCTTTAAGCTTTCGAAAGAACACGAAGAACAAGTAAAAACTTAATATTCCCTCCCAGTAGTCCAGCTCCTCTCCCTGTACCTGCCCCTAAGCTCTATCTCTTTTATCTTCCTCTTAACCTCTCCAGCTTTTTCTTCTCCCCTGACCTCGGCATAGCCCTCCAGAACAGCCTCGAAGCCCTTCTCGAACCATGTGTAATGGGTGCTCTCCATGGCCCTCTTAAGCAGGTGCAGGTCAACGCCCTGGGCCTCGAGGGTGTCGTCGAAGTCGGCAAGGCCGAAGTCGATTAGATAAACCCTCCCCTCCCTGAGTATCATGTTCGACGTCGTGAGATCGCCGTGGACTATGCCTCCTTCGTGGAGTTTGCCCACCTGCCTTCCTATTTCCCGGCATAGCTCGAGCCTCTCTTCCATCGGAATCCTCTCAAGAAGCTCCTTAAGCCTCTCGCCTTCTATGAACTCCATAACGAGAATCATGTTCTTCGTGTCGACCTCGTAAACGTAAGGAACGTTAACGCCGAGGGCCTTAGCCTTGTGCAGTATTTTGGCCTCTCTCACCGTCCTCTCTTTCCTCAGCTTGATGTCTATCTCGGGTATGCGATAGCGCTTTGGAATCCTGTGCTTCACGATGACTTTTCCCGGAAAGGGGAAGTACAGCTCAGCGAAGTCTGCAACGTATATCTTCGCCTCAGCCCCCTGTTTAATCAGCCTCATGTTCGATCCCCAAAGTCTTGGAAGCACAAAATCCTTATATCTTTACGGCCCCAAGGATAATATGTGATGAGAAATGAAGAGGGCCCAGACAGCACTTGAGTACCTCATGCTCCTCGCGGCCACCCTCGTGCTCGTGGCCGTCGTGGTGAGGGTTGTGAGCTACAGCGTAAGGGAAATCAATTCGAACGTTAAGGAAGTGGCAGAGCAAGTCAGGAGGGAGATACTGGAGAACCTGTGAGGTGAAACCATGGAAATGGTCCCCCTTCTCCTCGGGGTTATTGTGGGTCTTTTCACCTCCTACACGGACCTAAGGAGCGGGTTTATCTATGAGGAGCAGTTCTTCCCAACGTTCTCCCTTCTCTCAAAGATCTGGTGCCGGAGGAGAGGATGCGAATACGAAGTTAAGGGCCCGTACATACCGATCGTCGAGCTTGCAATCCTCTACTACGCCTATGAGAGTATCAAGACGGGGAATTCTATCCACGCCCTCTCCGGCCTTATAGGGCTCCTCGTTGGACTCGGACTTGGGGCACTCCTCTACTATACAGGCGGATGGGCAAGTGGGGATGTCCTCATATTAGGGGCCTATTCAGCGATACTCCCCTACGCACCCCCTTCAGCTCAATATGCCGCCCCCTATGCTACCCTATATCCCCTCAACGCTCTCTCGATATTCTTCGACGGTCTGATAGCCATTTTCCCCTTTATTCTAATCTACGCCCTCGGGGTACTAATCATTAGGGGAAAGTTCGGGAGGCTTCTGGCGGTTTTCAGGGAGGGTGCAAGGTTTACCGTGGAGATAGCCCTCTGGATAAACTTCGCCTTAGGACTTTTCCTGTTCCTCACAGTAGGGCTTAGAATCTCCGTTCCCTCCCTCCTCAGGTGGATAGGGATGGTGCTCATCTTAGCAATCCTCGGGAAGTTCCGGCTCGTGGGGGACGTTCTCGGCCTCGCATCCTTAGCGGTTCTGGTATACCTCGTGGGACCAGCCTACCTCTTTGTCTTCGGGAGAATGCTCCTAATCCTCTACGCCGTAAAGGTACTCTTCTCGGCCGTGAAGGTTCTTAGGACAGAGGTGCTCGTGGAGAAGAAGAGGGTGGAGGAGCTGAGGGAGTGGGACGTGCTCGGCGAGGCCATAATAGAAACATCCGAGGGAATAGTCCGGGACAGGGAGGACTTCTTCTCGAAGCTGAAGAAGGCCATAGCGGATCCGAGGGTTCTCAAGGGGCCCGAGGGCAGAATCATAGCATCACCAACAGTCGAAGGGCTCACGAGAGAGCAGATTGAAGAGCTCAAGAGGCTCGTGGCCGAGGGGCGCTTGGAAAACGAGTTCCTCGTCAGGAAGGCCATGCCCTTTGCCCCCGCTCTCTTCCTCGGCTTCCTGATCTCAGCCTTCTTTGGGGACGTCCTCTGGTGGCTTATGCTGAAGGTTGTGGGGGCATAGATTTTTAATAAAGACCCGTAGCTGAAGACGATGAAGGTGTACAGGCTTTACCTGAAGGACGAGTACCTCGAGATGGTGAGGAGCGGGAAGAAGCGGATAGAGGTTAGGGTCGCGTACCCACAACTTAGGGGGATGAAGAGAGGCGACAAGATAATCTTCAACGACGAGATACCCGCCGAGGTCATATCGGTTAAGCTCTACGAGACCTTTCGGCAGGTTCTCAGAGAGGAGCCCATAGACAAGATATTTCCCGACAGACCAAGCTTCGAGAGGGCCCTCAGAAGATTTCACAATCTCTATCCCAGGTGGAAGGAGAACCGCTACGGTGTCATCGCCATAAGGTTCAGGCTGTTGGGGAGGGAGAGGGATGAAGAACCTTAAGTTCGACGGCCGCTACAAGGAGGACATACTGGCTGGACGGAAGAGGGCCACCATAAGACTTGGTAGGAAGGTCAACCTAAGGCCCGGCGAGGAGGTTCTTATACACGCTGGGGGCTACGTTCTCGGGAAGGCGAGGATAACGAGGGTGGAGACGAAGCCCGTTGCCGAGCTCACTGATGAGGACGCGAGAAAGGATGGATTCTCGAGCAGGGAGGAGCTTATTCAGGCCCTCAGGGAGCACTATAAGTTCGTTAGACCTGATTCCCCCGCCACGATAATTGAGTTCGAGCTTGTCAAGAAGCTAGACAAGCCGATACTCTCCGCGGATTTCCCATACGAGGGCAACAACCCCATAGAGATAGCGGAAATGGCCTTGAGGCATCTTGAAAACTTGTCCTTCGAGGAGGTTGCCCTACTGAAGCTGTTTCTCAGGGAGGGTAGCCTTAGGAAGGCCGCCATGAAGCTCGGAGGTCTCAACAAGAGGTATAAGATAAGAGAGGTCCTCAGAAAGGCCTATGAGGAACTCAAGAAGAGGGGTCTTATGGAGCCCAAGATTTAGACGACCTCTACTTCTAGCTCCTTCCCGTCGCTCCCATATGCCTTTACGTCCTCCTCGGTGTAAGGGAACGCTATTATCACGTGAACGCCACCGAACTTGGAGAAGAACCCCAGGTCCGCCTTGGAGGGCTCCGCGTTAGGTATCGGATGGGAGTGAACCGTGCCCTTTATGCTCTCGTCGGGGGGAAGTAACCAGGGGTCGAAGAACACCGAGTTCCTGCCGAAGTAACCCTTGGGAACTATGAGGACCTCTTCGAAGACTCCGTTATTCTCCCGAAGGAAGCCTGCAAATTCGTTTGGATGAAAGCCCCTAGCAAGCTCTAGGAGGTACTCAAGGAGCTCCTTTCGAATTTTAATTCGCATGGATTTTTTTCGAGATTAAACTTTATAAGACCACCGGCTAAACGTCCCATGGCGAGGGGTGAGATGGACGAGGAGAGGCTCGACCTTGGAATAGAGTTCGAGACAACCGAGGAGATTCCCGTTCCCGAGAGGCTGATAGATCAGGTTATAGGTCAGGATCACGCCGTCGAGGTCATAAAGACGGCCGCCAAACAAAGGAGGCACGTCCTTCTCATTGGAGAGCCGGGAACGGGCAAGTCCATGCTGGGCCAGGCGATGGCCGAGCTCTTGCCAACGGAGAACCTTGAAGACATCCTTGTCTTCCCGAACCCCGAAGACGAGAACATGCCTAGGATAAAGACGGTGCCCGCCTGTCAGGGTAGGAAGATAGTTGAGGAGTACAGGAAGAGGGCGAGAGAGCAGGAAAACGTTAAATCGTACCTTCTCCTCTTCGTCTTCTTCGTCGTTGCCTTGGCCGTCCTCATGAGCCGCGGCGATCCAAACACATTACTTCTCGGCCTTTTCGTGATAATAGTTAGTATAATGGCCGTATCAAATCTCCGCTTCAAGACCCAAGTCCTCGTCCCCAAGCTTCTCGTGGACAACTGCGGTAGGAAGAAGGCCCCCTTCGTTGATGCAACTGGAGCGCACGCGGGAGCACTGCTTGGCGACGTGCGTCACGACCCGTTCCAGTGCTTTAGTGGAAACGAGAGCGTTATTATCAGGGAGAATGGAAAGACAAGGGCTGTAAAGCTCAGGGACTTCGTTGAAAATGCCCTAAAGAACCCATCGGGAGAAGGAACCGACGGAGACGTTAAAATAATCTACCACGACTTCAGGGATGAGGGCGTTGAGGTTCTAACGAGAGAGGGCTTCACAAAGCTCCTCTACGCCAACAAGAGGGTTGGAAAGCAGAGGCTGAGGAGGATAGTTAACCTTGAGAAGGACTACTGGCTCGCCCTAACGCCCGATCACAAGGTCTACACCGCCAGTGGACTTAAGGAAGTCGGGGAGCTTACAGAAAAGGATGAACTCATCAGCGTCCCCGTCACTGTTCTCGACGAGTTCGATATCGCCAGAACCTACGGCGAGGAGGACAGGCTGAGGGATTGCCTCCGCTGGAGGGAGCACCGCGAAAGGATCGGCTATGGTTATAAGGGGGCGAAGCTCAGGTCCCTCAAGATGGCAGAGGAGCTCAGAAAGTGTGGTCTTTTACCGCTCAGGAGCGACGACGAGAGGCTTGAGAAAGTTGCCCTCCTGATGGGAGCGCTCTTCAGCGACGGGAGCATAGATAAGAACCTCAACACGCTGAGCTTCATCTCAAGCGAGAGGGAGGCCGTTGAAAGGTTTGTTGAGGCCCTCAAGGAGCTCTTTGGCGAGTTCAACTACGAAATCAAGGAGAACTGCGAGGCAAGGGGAAGGAGCGTTCTATTCAGGACGTGGGACAGAAAGATTATAAGGTTCTTCGTGGCCCTCGGCGCTCCAGTTGGCAACAAGACGAAAGTCAAGCTTGAACTCCCGTGGTGGGTCAAGCTGAGGCCATCGCTGTTTTTGGCCTTCTTCGACGGCCTCTACAGCGGCGATGGTAGCGTTCCAAAGTTTGCTAATTATAAAGACGGCATAAAGTTCAACGGAACCCTTGAGGTGGCCCAGCTAACCGATGAACTCGACAAAAAGCTGCCGTTCTTCGAGGAACTCGCCTGGCACCTCGGTCTCTTTGGAATAAACGCCAGGGTCAGGGTTGACGGGACAAAGGGCAAGCACAAGGTCAGGCTTATCCTTTCCCAGTCGGTGGACAACGTTCTAACCTTCCTTGAGTTCGTCCGGATAAGCCTCTCCCCAGTGAAGAGGGAGAAGTTCCTCGACGAGGTTGAGAAGTACTTAAATGGGGCAGGCGATTCAAGACACTCAAACAGGCTCGACGAGCTCAGGAAGTGGCTTGAGCGCGTGAAGAAAGGCGAGAGGAGAACGTTCGTTGAGACCTGGGAAGAGGTTGAGGTAACCTACAACCTGACCACCGAGAAGGGCAACCTGCTCACCAACGGCCTCTTCGTCAAGAACTCCGGTGGATTAGGCACACCAGCCCACGAGCGTGTCGAGCCCGGCATGATTCATAGGGCTCATAAGGGCGTCCTCTTCATCGACGAGATTGCGACGCTCAGCCTCAAGATGCAACAGAGCCTCCTCACGGCAATGCAGGAGAAGAAGTTTCCGATAACTGGCCAGAGCGAGCTTTCGAGCGGAGCCATGGTGAGGACAGAACCCGTGCCCTGCGACTTCATTCTGGTTGCGGCGGGCAATCTCGATACAATAGAGAAGATGCACCCCGCCCTGCGCTCCCGTATAAGGGGTTATGGCTACGAAGTTTACATGAGGACGACGATGCCGGACACGATAGAGAACCGGCGCAAGCTCGTTCAGTTTGTAGCCCAAGAGGTCAGGAAGGACGGCAGGATACCCCACTTCACCCGCGATGCAGTCGAGGAAATCGTAAGAGAAGCTCAAAAGAGGGCTGGGAGAAAGGGCCACCTGACTCTCAGACTCAGGGACCTCGGTGGAATAATTAGGGCTGCAGGTGACATAGCCGTAAGGAAGGGCAAGAAGTACGTGGATAGGGAAGATGTGCTAGAGGCCCTCAAGCTCGCGAGGCCCCTTGAGAAGCAGCTGGCTGACTGGTACATCGAGAGAAAGAAGGAGTACCAGGTTATCCTGACAGAGGGCGGCGAGGTAGGCCGCGTTAACGGCCTTGCCGTAATAGGAGAGCAAAGCGGTATAGTCCTGCCAATCGAGGCGGCGGTTGCGCCGGCGGCGAGCAGAGAGGAAGGCAAGATAATCGCAACGGGCAAGCTCGGCGAGATAGCGAGGGAAGCAGTTCAAAACGTATCCGCGATAATCAAGCGCTACAAGGGTGAGGACATAAGTCGCTACGACATTCACGTCCAGTTCCTTCAGACTTACGAGGGCATCGAAGGGGATTCGGCAAGCATAAGCGTCGCGACCGCCGTCATCTCAGCCCTCGAGGAAATTCCTGTGAGGCAGGATGTCGCTATGACGGGCTCTTTAAGCGTTCGTGGTGAGGTTCTGCCCGTAGGGGGGGTGACACCGAAGATTGAGGCCGCGATAGAGGCTGGCATAAAGACCGTCATAATCCCGAAGGCCAACGAAAAGGACGTCTTCCTGAGCCCAGATAAACGCGAGAAGATAAACATAATTGCCGTCGAGAGGATAGATGAGGTTCTCGAGGTAGCCCTCGAGGAGAGCGAGAAGAAGAGGGAGTTAATAGAGAGGATAAGGAGGAGTCTCCCGATAACGGGGAAGGGGTGAGGAGGTTGCTCGTGGCGAGACCCTGCACAAGTATGGGAGGAATCCTTGTCCAGCTCTACTTGTGGGAAGACGTGAAAATTGACCTCAAAAAAGTGGCCCAGAAGCTTAAGGAAAGGGGCTATCAAGTTAAGACTCTCATACCGGGAATCATGTTAATAGCGGTTATTGATGGCTTCAACGTCAGCGTTTACCCGAGCGGGAAGATCATAATAAAGGATCTCAAGGACACCAAGGAGGGAGAGAGAATAGCCCGGATAATATACGAGCTTGCGGGGGTAAGGGTTGAGGATTGAACTCCTTCTAATTTTCATCATACTCTGGGATGGATACTACTTCTTCAGCTACTTGTTCAGCCTCCTGAGGCGCTACAGAACGAAGAAGTGGATGCCCTCTGTGAGTGTCATCATACCGGCATATAACGAGGCCGAGAACATAGAGAGAGCCGTGAGGGCCGCCCTCGAGCAGGAATACCCTGTTCTCGAGGTTATAGTTGTTGACGATGGTAGCGAGGACGACACCTTTGAGAGGGTGGCTCGCATAAACGACCCCCGCCTTAAGGTCTTCAGGAAGGAACATGAAGGAAAGGCAAAGGCCCTAAACTTTGGTATAGCAAAGGCTAGGGGGAAAATTATCGTTACAACGGACGCCGATTCTTATATGGACCGAAAGGCCGTAGAAAAGCTCGTGGAGAGGTTCTACTCGGAGGACGTGGTTGCTGTAGGTGGCCAGATAAGGGTCATTCCCGAGTCGTTCCTATCCCTTGCCCAAGACGTGGAGCACTTGAGGATAGCGATGTATCGTAGGGCGAGGGAACTCGAGAACCTGAGCCTTGCACCGGGCCCCCTCTCCGCCTTCAGGAGAGAGGCCCTAGAGAAGATTGGGGGGATAGTGGAGAGCACCGTTGAGGACTACGCCACAACGAAGGCACTCAAGCAGTTGGGTCACGTAGTTTATGCTCCTGAGGCCAAAGTCTTCACGAAGATGCCGACCTCCCTGAAAGCCCTCTGGACCCAGAGAACTAGGTGGTTTCTTGGAGATCTGCGGCATGTGAGCATTAAAGATCTCGCCAGACTCCTCCTTGGCGACTTCATAACTTTCTTGGATATAATCGTCCCTCTACTCCTAATCCTCGAAGGCAACTTTTCCCTGCTCGCACTCTTCTTAGTCTTTGAAATCCTGACCATACTTATCCCCCTGAGGCTCGAGGGAGGGAATATAGTTGAAGGGCTGCTCTTCCCGATTTTCCTCTGGTTCTGGGCCGTTTTCTACCTCGCCGTTCACATCTACGGCTACGTGACAACCCTCAGGAACAAAACCTTTTAAGTCTCGGAGCCCAATTCCAACACTGGGAGTGGTATGGAGGGATGGCTATGAGATTTCGGGTGCTTAAGCTCGACGTCGGTAAGAGGGAAATCTCAACGGAAGACTTCGAGAAGGAAGACGTCTTCGGAATCATTGACTATGGAATCCACCTCCACTCAGAGGTTTACAAGAGCTACGAGGTCGAGCCCTATGACCCAAGGAACATCGTTGTGTTCGGTAAGGGACCCTTTGCCGGCTCCGCGCTCCCCGGGTCCCACAGGCTTATGTTCTTCTTCCGATCACCTCTCTACGGTGTCCTTATGCCCTCGGCGATGGGAGGGGCCGCGTACCAGTTCCAGCACGTTGGAGTGGACTTCGTGGTCGTGGAGGGGAGGGCGGAGAAGCCCACCGTCGTCGTGCTCAAGAACGATGGTGAGAGGCTCGAGGTGAACCTTCTTCAGATGGAGCTTGATAAGGTCATCGAGATTTGGAGAGGTTACAAGGGTGAAGAAGGTGTCTATGCACTCACCCAATACCTCCTCGACACCTTAGGAAAGGAGTTCGAGGGAATGAAATTCAGGATTGCCGTCGTGGGGCCCGCGGCCCTCAACACAAACTACGGAGCCATATTTTCTCAGGCGCTGAGGAACGGAAAGCGTATGGTTGGAAGCGAGGACTGGGCGGCACGCGGCGGTCCCGGTAGCGTTCTGCTAAGAGCTCATAATGTCGTTGCAATAGCCTTCGGTGGAAAGCCGAGGAAGAAGGCCTTCCCAGGGGAGGACATCGGGAGCTTCAAGACCGCCAAAGGCATAGTGGAGGGCGTCCACAAGAAGCCCTACAACGAGGTCGTGAGCGAGAAGACCGTCAAGTACAGGTTCAATCCCAAGCTTAACACGGGGGGAACCTTCGGCGGCAACTATCCGGCCGAGGGCGACCTCGTGCCCATCCTGAACTGGCAAATGCCTTACATCCCGAAGGAGGACCGCATAAGGATTCATGAAAACATAATGAAGCACTACTGGGGGCCCTTCAACGAGGAGGCCATCAAAACCAAGAATTGGACGACCTGCGGTGAGCCTTGTCCGGTCGTGTGTAAGAAGCACCGTAGGGGCCATCACGTCGAGTACGAGCCTTACGAGGCCAACGGTCCACTGAGCGGAAGCATAAGCCTAAGGGCGAGCGACATAAGCGTCCACGCCGTTGACGCCATGGGCTTTGATGCCATAGAGTTCGGAGGAACCGCCGCTTGGATCCTTGAGCTGGTCCACAGAGGCCTGCTTAAGCCCGAAGAGGTGGGTCTAAGTGGGAAGCCAGAGTTCACCAAAGAGGCCCTGCTCGAGAAGCCCGTCGAGACCAGCGAGGTGAACGCGAAGCTCGTGGCCGAGTTAGCTCACAGGGTTGCCTTCGCCGAAAACGAGATAGCTAAGATAATCGGACTTGGCAAGAGGAAGGCCAGCAGGATACTCGATGAGAAGTTCAAGGACAGACTCGCCTACGGGGAAAGCTTCAAGGACTACGGCGTCTTTGTGCCGCTGGGAGAGGATGGTGAGATAACTCCAACGATGTACTGGGCCATAGGCAACTACATACCACTCCCGATTCAGGGTCGGTACTGGACGTTTTATCAATTCGGCGTCTTCCTTGAGCCCGAGGAGCTGGCCCAGAAGATAGTGGCGAGCGCTATTTGGGAGTTCTGGTATGACAACGTCGGGTGGTGTAGATTCCACAGGGGATGGATGAAGCCCGTTTTGAAGGTCCTCTTCATGGAGGCATACGGCGTCAACGTGGATATGGAAGAGCACGCGAAGAAGCAGATGAGGAAGCTCATAGAGTACGCCAAGAAGGCTGGCTACGAGCCCGTGTTCTGGGATTCCATGAGGGTCATAGACCTCGTGGCTGCCGGCGCCGAGGAGTTCGGCAATGAGGCGTGGGCCGAGCGCTTTAAGGCCGACAAGATTGGAACCGCCAAGGAATACCTGAAGAGGGTCCTCAGGACCTACAGCCAGCTACTGGGTGTTGAGTGGGAGATTTAAGGGGGTGTGAAGGGTGATTAAGGCGGTTTTCTTCGACTTCGTTGGAACCCTCCTCAGCAAGGAGTCGGAGGAAATTACGCACCTCAAGATAATGGAGGAGGTCGTGAGGAAGGCCGGTGCTAACGTATACCCCGAGGAGCTCTTTAGGGAATACGAGGCCATGACCTCGAGGGCATTCTTGCAATATGCTGGCAAGCCCTTCAGGCCCATAAGGGACATAGAGGTTGAGGTTATGAAAGAGCTCGCTGAGAGGTACAGTTTCCAGCTCCCCGGCGACTTCTGGGAGATTCACCTTCGGATGCACCAGACCTACGGAAGGCTGTACCCTGAGGCCATTGACGTCCTGAAGGAGCTGAGGGAAAAGGGTTACCACGTGGGCCTTATAACGGACTCGGACAATGACTACCTCAGGGCCCATCTAGAGGCTCTTGGAATAGCTGGGCTCTTCGATTCCATAACGACCAGCGAAGATGCAGGTTTCTTCAAACCGCACCCGAGGATATTCGAGCTTGCACTTAAGAAGGCAGGAGTAAAGGGTGAGGAAGCCCTTTATGTCGGGGACAATCCCCTGAAGGACTGCAGAGGCGCCAGGCAGCTCGACATGCTTTCCGTGCTGCTTGACAGAACAGGAGAAAAAAGGGAGCTCTGGAAGGAGTGCGAGTTCGTCGTGAGCGACCTCAGGGAGATTCTAAAGATATTGGAAGAGTTAAGCAGATCCTAACTCTCCAGGGTCGGTAACGGCAGGGCTCATCACAGCTCAGAGGTAGCGATTTTCGTCATCCTCTTTTCTTCTTCTGCTATCCCCTTAAAAGCCTTCTCGCCACCCAGACCCTCTGGAAGAAGGTTATCCAAGCAAGGATTACTACGAGGTAAACGCCCAGCCAAACCCTCCCAACGAGGGCCGCAATCGTGATTATTATGAGCCTTTCTCCTCTTTCCGCTATCCCAACGGCCAGCGTCCCAGAACCGGCCAGCTCTGCTCTGCATCTCGCATAGCTTACCATATACGACCCGATTAGGGCCAGGAAAGCTATGGGCCACTCAACAAGGCCGCCGAGGGCTATACCAAAGAGTATAGCGGCGTCACTAAGCCTGTCGAGGGTAGAGTCCAGGAAACCACCAAACCGGGTAACCCTGCCCGTGAGCCTCGCGAGAGAGCCGTCGAGAGCATCGAAAAATGCTCCAATGGCAAGGAGTAAGGCAGCTACTCTCTGATCACCGCGGTAGAAGGCGTAAGCCGCGGCCAGGGAGAGTAAAAGACCCAGAACGGTGAGATGATTAGGGGAAAAGCCAAGACGGACAAGGGGTCTTGCGGCTGCCTCAAGCCACCCTCTAATGCCCGGCCTCAGCTTGCTCAGCATCCTTTCTGACCTCCACAACTTTCTTTCCTCTTGCCTGCGGGATTATCCTGAGCCTCGCATCCTTAAATTCTTTCCTGAGACCCTTCCCCTCAAGAAGCCTGTCGAGGAAGACGGCGAGGGCCGCAACCTCGCTGTGGGGCTGGTTTCCTATGGCAACGTTGTAGTGGGCGAGCTCGTAGACTTCTCTCGGAACCTTTTCGGCACCGACGACAATCAGGAGATCCTCCCCCCTCCTGTAGGCATCCCTTATCTCCTCGATGACGTCATCGACATGGAGGCCATACATCGTTAGATGAACGACGATGCCGGACCACTCCCTTATGACTCTTCTCCAGTTTTTGTTGAACTCGAGGAAGAATGGACCTCCCCACCTCTCCACGACGTCCTCCACGCTCTCCTTGACTTTTTCGTCCGGTTCTCCCGCTATTATGACCCCATCAGCTCCAAACGCTCTGGCTGTCAGCGCCACGTGGGTGGTTATCCTCTTGTCCCTCCCGGGCCTGTGACCAAGACGGAGCACCACTATCATGGCTATCACCTGTAGATGCTACTGAACTTCTCCCAATAAGCCCTAAAGTCCTCCGCCCAGTCCATGTCCCCGTAGAACTTGTAAAGGGCGTCAACACTGCCCCTAAGGGTGGCAGGGTTGTGCTTTTTAAGGATAGTGGACGCCTCCTCCGGAGGTGCCGAGGCGAATAGGAAGAGTGCAAACCTCTTTTCCTCCGGAGAGAATTCGGCCACCAGTATCGTTAGCCTCGTGAAGGCCTCACGGTCAAGCCTCTCAGAGAGGACGTCAAGGAGAACATCTTCAATGTTTCCAACGTACTCCTTCGCAACATCAACATGACCATGGCCAGCCCCTTTCGGCCTCTGGGCGACCAGGGAGTATCCATTCCTCGTGATGAGCTGGTAGATCCTTGGGAACCACCTGCTGGCGATGAAATCTTCCCTCGTCCCGAAGAAGGACGTATCGAAGTCCACAACGTACCACCTTCCAGAAGCGTAGAACTCGACGAATGCCTTTCTGGTGCAGTCGAAGCCATCATAGAGGGTTACAAGTCTAGCCGGGATATTGAGGGAGCGAAGATAGGCAACCATAAGTATGTTGGCCTCCGTCGGGCTTATCGAGGACCTTTCAAGTATATCGGAGGGATTAAGAGTTGTAGTGTTTGTGTCGAGAGTGTGTTTGGTGAGAATAAGGTTAAAGAGGGCCCTGGCCGCGTCAACATCCGACTCGGCTTCATTCACTACGGGGAGAACGACTTCTCTAAGGGCGGTCCTGTTGAACGATGAATCACTTCTATAAACCCACTCCCAGTAACCGTCCACGACCCTGTCTAGCCATATCCATTCCGAATTATTCCCGTAAGCGGTTTTCAGGACTTCACTGCTCATCTCCCAGGGCCGCCACACGCTCTTAAAGGTTGCCTCGGCAACGGCCCGCCCCGACTCGCCGGCAGTCAAATACTCCACTACAACGAGAACCCTCTCAGAAAGCGAGGCATATGGAGCCTTCAAAACATAGGTCAGGGAAACGCTTGAATTAGTTTCTAGAAATTCCGGGAACTTGGGGGATTCTACAACTTCAAAGCGGCCTGGGATTAATTCAACGGAAGTTATCCTAGCGAGTTTTCCAAGGCCATTGACGATGGTTACTCCTACCTTGAACTCGGTCCCCCCTTGGACCTCCTTGGGAGCGTCAAGGTATATGGACAGCTCAGAGGTAATGGGCTTTCCAATAACCTTTATCCTTGTCTCATAGGTAAATCCCTTCCAGACCCTGTGAAGTTCATCCGTTATCTCGAGGTAAACTTTAAGCTGGTAGTCCCCGGGGACTAGGGGCGCCCTCACCATCCAAACGAGCTTCTTAGCCTCCCCAACTTTCAGAACATCGGGAAAAGAAGGGCTCTTCACGACCACGAACCTCTCATCATCTATCCAGAGGTAAACGTCTTTTATCCCTACCTTCCCGGTGTTGTTTATGGTAACGATTATGTGGAAGGTACCCCCCGGCTGAACAACACTCCTGTCGACCTCGAACTTTACCTGGGCCGGGGGCTTTATCAGACAGCCCGAGAGCAGGACCACTGAAAGGAGGAGCAAGGGCAATACCCTGAACCTCATGTCCACCAAAGGTTATTTAAAACCGGGATTAATTAACCTTACGGGTGGGAGAGATGATAACTCTAACAACGGACTTCGGCCTGCGCGGGCCCTACGTGGGGGAGATGAAGGCTGTCATGCTGGGACTCAATCCCAAGGCCATCATAATTGACGTTACGCACTCAATAACCCGCCACTCTGTTTTGGAAGGCTCCTTCGTCATGGAGCAGGTCGTAAAGCACTCCCCAAAAGGGACCGTCCACGTGGGGGTAATCGACCCCGGCGTCGGGACGAAGAGGAGGGCCGTGATAATCGAGGGAGAGCAGTTACTTGTCGTGCCCGATAACGGCCTTGCAACGCTCCCCTTGAAACACCTTCGCCCAAGAAGGGCCTACGAGATAGACTTCGAGAGGGTGAGGAAGTTTACGAGGAGGGCTATAAGCTCCACGTTTCACGGCCGGGATGTATTCGGGCCCGTTGGAGCTCTTCTGGACGCGGGCCACGCTCCCGAAGAGTTCGGCAACGAGATAGACCTCGACTCCCTGGTTAGGCTTGACCTTGAGCCGAGGATGGAAGGGGACATCTGGAGGCTGAGGGTTATATACGTGGACGACTTCGGCAACGTCATTCTGAACCTTGAGAACTACGAAAGGCCGAGAGCGGTAGAGCTCCCAGACTTTGGCCTGACGATTCCCTATCTTGACACCTACGGCCTCGTTGAACCTGGCGAGCTTCTGGCCCTTCCAGGGAGTCATGACTATCTTGAGATAGCGGTCAACCAGGGGAGTGCAGCTGAAAGACTTAACTTGAAGGTTGGGGATGAGGTGAGAGTGAAGCTCCTTTAGTAGTCCTCAAGGTTTTAAACAGTAAAACAACAAGTCTAACATGGTGATACGTGTGGTTAGCATAAGGCTGAAGGTCGGACCCAAAGGGCAGATCGTTATTCCAAAGGTCTTTAGGGAGGCGTACGGGATTAAGGAGGGAAAGGAGGTCATAATAGAGCCAACCGAGAGAGGCCTTGTAATAAGAGCGCCAGTGGACGCAGAAAAGCTCATGGAGAAGCTGAGAGAAAGGAGGAAGAGGATGAAGGGAAGAGGTGTACGGGCCAAGCTCGGCGATCTTAGGAGTGTTGACCTGGAGGATGAGTTCGATGAAGGTGTTCCTTGATGCCAGCTTTATCATTTACCTCAACGTTGATCTACCCGAGGAGGATGCTGAGAAAATAGATGCCCTTTACAAGAGGCTAGTTGAAAATGAAGAGCTCTACACGGACCCCCTCGTATTGGATGAGGTCATTTACGTCTTATGGAAGAAATATCGGATTCCGTACGAGGAGACGATTGACATGCTGGACGATATAATAATTCCCTATGTAAGCGTTCTTCCGGTAGGTTTGATGGAATATCTCAAGGCCCGGCAGAACATTCTTAAGTACGGGCTCAGGCCATCGGATGCCCTTCACTTAGCGGTAATCGAGAACAGCGGTATTCAGGCCATAGTAACCGAGGACTGTGATTTCGATGACGTGCCTGTAAAGAGGATATGGATTTAAGGGTGGTCGAGATGCCGAAAAGAGGATTATTCGTCGGCCGGTTCCAACCTGTTCACAACGGCCACATAAAGGCCCTCGAGTTTGTCTTCGACCAAGTTGACGAGGTTATAATAGGCATTGGAAGCGCCCAGGCCAGCCACACACTCAAGAATCCCTTCACTACCGGTGAGAGGATGGAGATGCTAATAAGGGCCCTCGACGAAGCCGGCCTGACGAAGAAGCGCTACTACCTAGTCCCGCTTCCCGACATAAACTTCAACGCCATATGGGTTCCCTACGTGGAGAGCATGGTCCCCCGCTTTCATGTGGTCTTCACCGGTAATTCCCTCGTCGCACAGCTTTTTAGGGAGAGGGGTTACAAGGTCATCGTCCAGCCCATGTTCAGGAAGGATATCCTCTCCGCCACCGAAATAAGGAGGAGGATGATTGAAGGGGAACCTTGGGAGGAGCTCGTCCCGAGGAGCGTGGCCGAGTACATAAAGGAGATAAAGGGTGTCGAGAGAATAAAGATGCTTGCCACGAACCTTGAGAAGAACGAGAAGGAGCTACAGGCGCCGATAAGGATACCCGAGTATTAGGTGGTGCCCATGGACGAAATTTACGAAAAACTCAGGAAAATGCTTAGGTCAGAGATAATCGACGTGGAATTCGACGGCGACAAGATAATCGTCTATGTTCCAAAGGATCAGGTCAGAATTGCCGTTGGCACCGGAGGAAGCGCCGTCAGGGCGGCAGAGCTCGTGCTGAGGAAGAAGATTGAGGTGAGAGCCAGGTGACGAGAAGGAGCGAGCTCGAAGACCTAATACTTTCATACGCGGTCCTACTCCTCCTTTTCTCAGACTTCGAGCCCGTTAAAATGCCCTACGTGGCCCCAGCTATTCTCACCGCCTTCGTCTTTCACGAAATTGCCCACAGGCAAGTTGCGAGACACTTCGGCTACGTGGCCTTCTACAGGCGATGGGACACCGGCATAATTCTGGCACTTCTCCTCGGCGTCCTGACCAAGCTAACCACAGGAAGGGCTTGGATCTTCGCCGCCCTTGGAGCGGTCCACATCTACGCCCCCTACCAGTACTGGGAGGACAGGTACGCGGAAGGATTAATATCCCTCGCGGGTCCCCTGGCGAACATCGCGGTGGCTACCATCGGCCTATTGATATCTAAACTCTTTGGTGGATTTTTCGGCCTGATCGCTTGGTACACCGCCCTAATCAATGCGTGGCTGGCGTTCTTCAACCTCCTTCCGGTCCCTCCCCTTGACGGCTTCAAGGTTCTGAGGTGGAATCTAGCGTACTGGGCCGTCGGTATGGGCGTTGCTTTCCTACTTTACAATATCACCTGAAGAAATCCCGGGGCGGCCTGGGTAATTATTTTTACCCACATATCGTTTAGATATTCATCGAAAAGATTAAAAGCGTGCAATCGAAGGAAGGGCGTAGAGATAAGGGGTGGTAAAGATGGAGGGGATTTTCCAGAACGAGATTATAAAGCAGATTCTCGCTAAGTATAGGCGTATCTGGGCTATAGGGCATGCTCAGAGCGTCCTTGGCTGGGACATGGAGGTCAACATGCCAAAGGAAGGCATCCTAGAGCGCTCGGTAGCTCAAGGAGAGCTTTCCGTTCTCAGCCAAGAGTTCCTTCTAAAGCCGGACTTCGTCGAGCTTGTCGAGAAAGCGAAGGGAATCGAAGACCTCAACGAGTACGAGCGCGGAATTGTTAGGGTCCTAGACCGCTCCATAAGGATAAGCAAGGCCTTCCCACCCGAATTCCTCAGGGAGAGGAGCGAGGTAACGAGCCAAGCGACGAAGGCCTGGGAAGAGGCCAAGAAAGACGATGACTACTCCAAGTTCGAGCCCTGGCTCGACAAAATCATCGATCTCGCTAAAAGGGCCGCCGAGTACCTTGGCTACGAGAAGGAGCCCTATGACGCCTTACTTGACCTCTTCGAGGAGGGCCTAACAACCAGGGAAGTTGAGAGAATGTTCGAGAAGCTTGAGAAGGATCTCAAACCGCTCCTCGAAAAGATAATGGAGGAGGGCAAAGTTCCACAAAGTCATATACTTGAGAAGGAGAAGTATGAGAGGGAGCAGATGGAGAGGGTAAACATTTGGATTCTCCAGAAGTTTGGCTTCCCACTGGGAGTTAGGGCAAGGCTCGATGTTTCGGCACATCCCTTCACAACCGAGTTTGGTATAAGAGATGTTAGGATAACCACCAGATACGAAGGCTACGACTTCAGGAGAACTATTTTGAGCACGGTCCACGAGTTCGGTCATGCACTCTACGAGCTCCAGCAAGATGACAGGTTCATGTTCAGCCCAATAGCGGGCGGAGTTTCCTTAGGAGTTCACGAGAGCCAGAGCCGCTTCTGGGAGAACATCATTGGAAGGAGCAGAGAGTTTGCCGAGCTGATATATCCAATCCTCAAGGAGAACCTGCCCTTCATGTCTGGTTATACTCCAGAGGACGTCTACCTTTACTTCAACATTGTCAGGCCCGACTACATAAGGACTGAGGCGGATGTCGTCACCTACAACTTCCACATCCTGCTTCGCTTCAAGCTTGAGAGGATTATGGTCAGCGAGGAAGTTAAGGCAAAGGATCTGCCGGAGCTCTGGAACGAGGAGATGGAGAGGCTTTTGGGCATAAGGCCGAAGACTTACAGGGAGGGCATCCTCCAGGACATCCACTGGGCCCACGGAACAATAGGTTACTTCCCAACCTACAGCATAGGAACCCTCCTCGCGGCCCAGCTCTACTACCACGTAAAGAGGGATATTCCAGACTTCGAGGAGAGGATTGCGAAGGGCGATTTCGAACCCATAAAGGCCTGGTTGCGCGAGAGGATACACCGCTGGGGCTCAATCTACTCGCCTAAGGAGCTCATAAAGAAGGCCATCGGCGAAGACCTAAATCCGGAATACTTCGTGAAGTGGGTGAAGGAGAGGTATCTGTGACTTCTCCTATTTTTTTGCTAGGGCACAATTGCATGGGCAAAGGAATGTCTTAATCGTTATCCTGAGAGGGAGGATAAAGTTATTGAAAGTACATTGAACTGGGTTCAGGGATATTACAAAGCGCTTACAGGTAAGAACATGCCCCAGGAAATCTTGAGAGTGATAGAAGAGAGACTTTGCAAAGCCTATATTTACGTTTTCTTTACTGCTTCCATGCTCCAATGATACTCCGGATGGTTTCTTGGAACTCTTTTTCACCGGGCTTGTCTGGGAACACCTACTCTATTACCCTATTCAAGTTCATATCTGTAATGCGTGGGTATTCTTTCGAGTGCCGCCCCGATGTGTACTCCAAAAGCTGTTTTAGATCGTTCTGTGTAATCTCAACCTTTGCGTCTATTAGAACTGCTCTATTAGGTGGATTTTTGAGGATATCCCTCCTTGAGTAGTACTCTCCCCTGAAAATCATGATGTCAGGTTTCACATGGATTCTTTTGGAAGAACGCATCGATGCAAGAACTTTCATAGCTTTCGCAGAACTTCTGGGTAGTTTTACTCCAATAATTTCTCAGCCTCTTCGTACTCGCCGTTTGCTATTCTCTTTGTGACCTCGTCAATTATTGGCCAGAAATAGTCCCACACTACCTCAGTCCAGTCTTTTATTGAGAACTGGTGCCACACAGTAAGTGGTAGATTTAAATTGCTTCTTACTAGTGTTGACAGGTCCTTGTGCGTTATCCAAAGTGTTCTCTTCTCTGGAGCTTTTGTGAGTTTCCCTCACTATAAGATGTTCGTTTTCTAACTTGATGGTCATTTAGCTCCCCGTCTTGGGTTAAAGCATAATAGTTTTTAATGTTTTTATGTTGGGGGCAATGCTTAAATATGATGCATGTGTTCAGTGTATTGGTGCTTGCTATGGCGAAAACCATAACGATTTCAGATGATGTTTACAGAGAGCTTGTGAGGATTAAAGGAGACAAGTCGTTCTCGGAAATTCTGAGGGAGCTGCTGAAGGAGAGAAAGGGAAATTCTCACGTTCTTCTCAGGATATTCGGAATACTCAATGAGAAGGAATACAAAGAAGTTAAGAAAAAATTGAAAGAGCTTGAGGAGGAGTTTGAGAAATGGGGGCAGTCCTTGATACAAATGTGATAATTGAAGTTGCACGAGGAAACGAGACTGTCCTTAGGGATGTTCTTTCCATTGACAGCACGTTTTATATAACTTCAGTGACGAAGTTCGAAATTCTTATCGGTATTCCAAGAAAGAAAGAGCTCCTATGGTTCAACATTCTTGAGGAGTTGCCCTTCGAGGGGCGAGCCGCTGAAATCGCGGCCTACCTCCACAAAAAGCTTAAAGAAATGGGCAATATGCTCAGCCTCAGGGACTTGTTCATAGCGGCAATATGCCTCGTCAACGATATTCCGCTCGTAACTCTCGATGAAGACTTCAAAATATTGAGAGATTTTGGGCTTGAGGTTCACATAATTAGGAGGCAATAAGCCACCCTCAACGGACAGCGTCATTTATCTTCCTCTATCGGCTCCACCTCTATCGCGACAACGCCATACTTCTTCTCCCTCTCCTCGTCGTAGAACTGCCTGTAAACCCTGACGCCCTCCTCTATGCTATCAACCCCAGGCAAAACGTTTTCCAAACCCTCCTTCTCCAGCATCTCCCTGAATGAGGAGTAAACGCGTAGGGCCTTCACCCTGACTTTCAACTTCCCACCCTCGAAGGAAATTATGTCGCCCGGCTTTATTTGCCGTCTCTTCTCGTCGTATAGCCTTCCTTCAATCTTCTTCTTCCCGGTCCTTATCAGCTCTATATACTCCTCCTGGAGCCCCATTTCCCACTCCATGCTCACCACCTCATAGCAGTGCCCTCACGATGCTTGGGCTTATCCTTATAAGCTTCGCCAGGAGCCTAGGCCTCCTAAGTATAGCCTTAGCGGTCTTTAGGTGGTCGTCGAAGTCCGCCTGTGCCTCTATTATGGCCCTCGCCTCTTCGCTCCCGAGTACGTCGAAGATTTCCTCGATAGCGTCCTGGGAAAGCCTGCGGAATAACCTCCTAAACCTCAGACCGAAGGATATCTGGCGCCTTATCCAGGAGCAGGCCTTCTCGTAGGCGTCAAGGTTATCCTCGAGGAGGGCATTCTTTAAGGCGTGGGCGCAGACCATTCCAAAGACTATGCCGCCCGCCGTCGTCGGCTTAATCTGGAGGGCGGCATCCCCTATGAGGGCCACATTTCCCCTTACCCAAGGCCGTCTAGTTCCAAAGCCCACGACACCGCTTTTAAACTCCACGACGGCCTCCGGCTTTAGCATGCGAACCTTCAAGAACCGGGCGAGGGCATCGACGCTACCAAAGGTGCCCACCCTGGCTAGGCCCTCATTCACCGGCGCAACCCAGAAGAAGAAGTCGGGATTCATATCTTTGTTCACCCAGACCTCCACGAAGTCCTTCCTCGAGAAGTCCCCAACGACCTCGACCTCAAAGCCAGTGAGGAACTCGGCCCTAGTTCTGGCCCCAATGGCCTTAGCCACAGCGCTGTTCACGCCGTCCGCCCCAATATAAAAGGTGGCCTCAACCTCGAACTCCTTTCCAAGGTGCTGAAGAACGGCCCTGCCGTTCCTGAAGCCGATGAACGTCGTCGCCATGTAGTATTCCGCCCCCCTCCTTATGGCCTTCTCCGCTAATGTCTTCTCAAGGATCTTCCTGTCAACGAGATAGGCCTGAGGAGCCTTTCTCTCGACCTCAAAGCTCCTTATCCTGGAGTAGAAGACCGCACCCCTGAACTTGTTCAAAATGGCGTCTTTCGGGAGCCCCAGCCTCTCAAAACTTTCGGCCCCAATTATGCCGGTGCAAGCCTTTCCCCCAAAAGAACCCTTTTTCTCGACGACTGCGACCCTGAAATCGCCGGCGAGCAGGTAGGCGAGGTAGTTCCCAACGGGCCCACCACCTATTATGAGCACGTCGTACTTCATATTATCTCCCCACCGTTTTGAGTGGATTTTTAAAATCTAAAAACCTAACCTCCCGGGGTGATGGCATGAAGGTCCTGCTTACAGGTTTCGAGCCGTTTGGCGGTGAGAGTATAAACCCCTCTTGGGAAGCTGTGAAAAAAGTAGAAGTCGAGGGAGTTGAGCTCGTTAAAAGGAAGCTTCCCGTAAGCTTCAAGCGGGTAAGGGGGGAACTACCCGCCATAATCCTCGAAGAGAGGCCAGATGTTGTAATACTAACTGGACTCGCGGGAGGCAGGCCCAACATCACCGTGGAGCGCGTGGCCATAAACGTCATGGACGCGAGGATGGATGACAATGATGGTTACAAGCCCGAGGACGAGCCCGTGGTAGAGGGCGGGCCCGATGCCTACTTCTCGACCCTGCCCATTAAGGCCATCATAAAGGCCCACAGGAATGCCGGAATCCCTTCGGCGGTCTCAAACACAGCCGGCACATACGTCTGCAACACCGCCATGTACGTCGCCCTCCATACCGTCAAGACGCACGGCTTGGACACCATAGCGGGGTTCATCCATGTTCCCTACATTCCGGAGCAGGTGCTCGAGAAGGGAGCACCCTCCATGCCCCTCGATATGATTGTCAAAGCTATCGAAATAGCCGTGCGGGTCAGCGTGGAGCACAAATTATATAGGCCGGAGAGGTGAATGATACAGAGGTGTTCAGCTGTGAAGAGGATCCTGATATTTTTCCTGCTCCTGTTCCTCATTCCGGCCGTCTCCGCCCAGTACGCTGTCTTCGATGTTGAGGGTGAGATCTGGGTTTTAGCGGGCGACCTCCACGAGGGTTCAGTCCTCCTCAAGAACGACCTGTCCGTTAACTTTGACTATGTCATCATAAGGAAGCACTCGATTCTCGATTCTGAGGGCAAAGAGGTTGAAGGCATCTACGTTACCTTCAGAAGGACGAGGTTCGGAGCGTGGGGAACGGGAGAAGCCAAGGAGCTGGAGTACATCGCCTTCGCGGAGGCCGACGTTCCCCCGGGCACCTACACCGTTAGCTTAACCCTGTGGGGTTTCGTCGGCGGCAAGATCTACGTGATAAAAGCAAATATTCCCCTTGTTGTCTCCGACAAGTCCCTGGTCTTCCACGAGGCCACTTCCTACATCGAGGAGAGGCCCTTCTCCGACGTCGCCCTCAACGGCGAGAGTATAGTGGTCTACTCCCACGTCACGAACCTTAAGAGCTCTAACGTTACCCTTAGGGCCAAAGCATATCTGGTTGGTTTTCAAGGGGTAGTCTTGAAAGAGGAAAGGGTTCTGAGCCTCGAGCCAGGAGACAATCTGATACGCTTTGAGCTTAGAATCCCCTACGACCTGCCTGCAGGTGAATACGAGCTCGTTTATGAGCTGAGGTATGAGAAGGGTGAGTATAGGTATTCGAAAAAATACTGGGTGGAGTTCGGTGTTAGCGTTGAGGGATTTTCGGTAGAGAGCACATCTACCTTCGAAGGTGAGGAGAACGTAGGATACGTCACGGTGATTTCCGAAAGGACGATAAAAGTTAACGTAACCGTGGAGGTTTATGGAGAAGACGGGAGCAATGTGTGGAGCGAGAGAAAGGAATATCTGCTCGTCGAGGGGCCTAACATGATAAAGGTCTCTCTTCCCACGTCTTCTCCAGGAAAGAACACCGTGAAAGTTGAGGTGAGCTATGGGAACGTTAATCTAGGGTCGGCTACCGGATGGTACACCGTTATAGCTTATCCGAGGATAGAGAATGTTGAGTTCGACGAGAAAGGACCCCAGCTAATAGTCACCGTGGAGAACAGGAATAACGCCGAGGTTGCCGCCCTTCTGAGCTATAGACTCTCATGGGAAAACGGCAGAATCTACAAGGAAACGGAGGAGGTAAGAATACCGCCAGGAGAGAGCCTATTAGTTATCCCCCTGCCAAAGGAGCCCGGAAACGTAACTTACGAGCTTTCCCTTGATGCCCTTGGAAAGACCATAGAGGTCAAGGGAACCATAGAGATAACTCCCGAGACCCCTACACCCACTCCTACGAAGAGCGAAACCGAAACCAGGAGCAAGGTGCCTGGAACAAACACAACCGTCACGGAGACCGTTGAAGGGGAGAAGGGAGGATATGAATACCTGATACTCCTCGCCTTTGTGATACTTGCCGCGATAGTTGTTCTCCTCATGGGAAGGGGGGGCAGAGGAAAGAAAAGAAGACAGAGGCCGAGGCCCAAGAGGTCGTCACCTCTGGGCAGGTTCAAGCCCCCAAAGCCCCCCAAGTCCGTGGAGAGGAGGGAGCTCCCTAGGAGGAGGTGAGCCTTGGAGAGGGCCACAAGAATAATAGAGGTCGAAGTGGCAAGGATAAACTCCCATCTTCCGAGGGCCAGAAAAACGCTTGCCCAGCTACTCTCTGAGGAAGAGCCTTCAATAACTCTCAAGGATGGAAGCAAGCACTATTTCAGGCGAGAAGAGCTTCAGTTCATAGCGTCCCTCCTCGACGAGGGCGAGAGGGAAACGCTCAGGCTCCCCATAATCCTTGAGATAAGCACCGTCACAAGGGAGCACTTCAGGGTCAGGGGAAGGACTGAGGTGAAGGTCATACAGAATGTTCTCGGCATCGAAGAGGACCTTGAGGAGAGATCCGTCCTCGAACTCCCCCGCTACCTGCTAGCCAAAGTTAGGAGAGCCCTCCCGACGACCACAACTTACGCCTTCATACTGGAGTGATGGAAAATGGAGGAGACCCTCCTCAGATACTACGCTCTCACCGTCCCCCATGTGACGATTTTTGTCGGGACCCTCTTCGGCCTCCTCCTGATTATGGGGGTTGACATAAGGTTAGCCGCCGGAATATTCTCCCTCCTCTACGGACTCATGCTCACGATAATTGCCCTAATTGTCAGGGAGCACTTCGGGGGCCTTTGGCTTTACAAGATATCTCTCGCTTCCTTCCTCTTACTCACGGCCTTTGGAGCTATAATCGTCCTCAAGTATTTGCCATTTTAATGTCAATTTTCCCTGCTTGATCACCACAAATCAACTTATTTTTGTCAAAAAGTCCGCCCGGCGGCTTCCCTTTTGTCATTGGTTCAAAGTTCAGTTCAAAAAGTTTAAATTTCACATTTGTTCACAGTTGCGTTGTGAAATTGAACTAATGTTCATTAAGGGGGGCTATATGATGAACAGTCTCAAAGCGATTGAAAGCGGCTTCGGAAGGAAGGTCAGGTTCGTCCAGCTGATATTCGTGGACATAAACGGTGTCCCCAAGGGCATGGAGATTCCAGCAGCGAGATACGAGGAGGCCATAGAGGACGGCATATCCTTCGACGGCTCTTCAATCCCTGGCTTCCAGGGAATAGAGGATAGCGACCTCATATTCAAGGCCGACCCGAGCACCTACGCCGAAGTTCCCTGGGAGGGCATCGCGAGGGTTTACGGTTACATATACAAAGACGGAAAGCCCTACGCCGCGGATCCTAGGGGCGTCCTGAAGAAGGTTATTGATGAGCTCGCCAAAGAGGGACTCACCGCCTACATAGGGCCGGAGCCTGAGTTCTACCTCCTCCGGAGGAACGGGTCCTGGGAGCTTCACCTTCCCGATGGAGGCGGCTACTTTGACATTCTCTCCCTCGACAGGGCAAGGGAAATAAAGAGGGAAATCGCAGAGTACATGCCCGCCTTTGGCCTGATACCAGAGGTTCTGCACCACGAGGTCGGAAACGCTCAGCATGAAATAGACTTCCGCTACGACGAGGCCCTGAGAACAGCCGACAACATCATCAGCTTCAAGTACGTTGTGAAAGCCGTCGCCGAGAGGCACGGCCTCTACGCGACTTTCATGCCAAAGCCACTCCACGGAATGCCCGGGAACGGAATGCACCTCCACATAAGCCTCTGGAAAGAGGGAGAGAATCTTTTCATTGGCGAAGATGGCCTCAGCGATACTGCCTTATATTTCATAGGCGGCCTGCTTAAGCACGCCAAGGCCCTAACTGCAGTGACAAACCCGACGGTGAACAGCTACAAGAGACTTGTCCCCGGCTATGAAGCACCAGTTTACGTGAGCTGGGGCTACAGGAACAGGAGCGCCCTAATAAGGGTGCCGGCCTTCTGGGGCAATGGAGCAAGGATAGAGTATCGGTGCCCAGATCCGAGCGCCAACCCCTACTTCGCCTTCGCGGCCATTCTCATGGCCGGCCTTGATGGAATACGACACAAGGTTGAGCCCTCGGCCTACGTCGAGGAGAACCTCTATGAGATAAGCGATGATAGAAGGAAAAGGCTCGGCATTGAAACCCTGCCTGAAAGCCTCGGCGAGGCCCTCGAGGCCCTAAAGAATGATAAAATCGTCAGGAAGGCCCTTGGAGGAGCCTACGAGAACTTCGTGAGGTACAAGGAGAGGGAGTGGGAGGAGTACCTTGCCTATCTAGAGGCCAACCACCTGCCCAAAGACACGAAGAGGGTGACGGAGTGGGAGCTGGAAAGATACTTCCACGTCTAAAACTCCAAGGCCCACCTCGTGGCATTAGGTATCTTTTCCGCAACATCCAAGGCCGTGAAGTTCTCCCCCTTCTCTTCCTTCACCATGTCACCCGCAAGGCCATTGAGGAAAGCTCCAACGGAAGCCGCCCTTAGCGGCTCGTTGCCTAACGCCAAGAGAGCCCCGACGATACCCGCAAGGACGTCGCCGGTTCCCCCTGTCGTCATCCCCCTGTTGCCGGTTTTGTTATATTTCCACGTTTTTCCGTCGCTTATGACATCGTAGGAGCCTTTGAGCAGTATCACGCCACCGATCTCTTTAGCCTTCTTCATAACTGTGGCGGCCCTCTCCTTCAGGCCCGCCGGTGGAAGTTCACCAAAGAGCATCCTGAACTCACCGGCATGGGGAGTTAGAACGAACCTCTTCCCCCTTAGGGCGTCCAAATCCCCAGCTATAGCCTTCAGAGCGTCGGCATCAATAACCATAGGCCTTCCACAGCGCCTAATGAATTCTCGGACAAAGGCCTTCGTATTCTCGTCGACGCCAATGCCGGGCCCTATGACCACTGCATCGACCTTTTCCGCAATGGTCAGAACGTTCTCAAGATGCTTCAGGGCAAAGTTGCTCCCTTCAACGGGCCTCAGGATTAGATTGGGGTCCCCTATGCGCCGGGCCGAGTACTCAGGCATGGTTAGGAAGACCAGGTCCACCAGATAGGAGGCGGCCTTGGCCGCTAAGTAGGGGGCACCGAAATAATCCTCACTACCGCCGATTATCAGGAGCCTTCCGTTCTGTCCCTTGTGTTCGCCCTTCTTTCTCAGGGCAAACTTGGCATCACCAGGCCCAACGATATTGTAGAGCTCCTTCGGATAGCCAATTTTAACGACCACCCTCTCAAACCCCTCATACTCATCCTTGTCCCACTGGAACGTGACGGCAAAATCCGCCTTGACGCGAACGGTTGATGGGTAGCCACTTGGCAGGTCTATACTCACTATCTTGGCCCTTCCGGCGTATTCGTTTATCTTCTCTATCGCGCTCCTTATCGGCTCTCTTGGCTCGCCCTTCGTGCCAGCACCGAGTAGGGCATCAACTATGACGTCGAAGCCGGAGAGATCGAGCTCCTTGATGTGAGCCGAATCCTTGAGAACCCTTATCTTCACAAAGTCCAGTCTTTTGAGGATCTCCCAATTGTGCTTTGCCTCTTCGCTCCTTATCTTAGCCTCATCACCGACGAGGAAGAGCGTGACGTCGTTCTCGAAGCTGAGGTGTCTGGCAGCAACAAAGCCGTCGCCGCCGTTGTTGCCAGTTGCAGAGAAGACGGCTATCCTGAGGCCCCTTCCAAAGCGCTCCTCTATAACCCTTGCCACTCCCGCGCCTGCATTCTCCATGAGCTGGTGAGGAGTTATGCCAAGCCACCTAGCGTTGATGTCCCAGATATATACGTCCTCGATTCTCATGGGCACCACCAGTGGAAACTCCGTCTTTGATAATAAAAAGGTAACACAGAACTACTCCTCCCTGAAAATCCCCTCCCGAAAAGCCAGCATTCCAGAGAGGACAGCCCACGTGAGCAGGGCGACGAGGGAGAGATTCCAGTAAGGCAGGGGCTCGTAGAGCGACCTTATTAGATAAGCGGAGGCGCTCGTGGGGAGCAGTAGTAGAGGCTTTTGGAGAACGCTCGGCAGGACCTCGACGGGATAGTAAACGGGCAGGAAGACCGTGAGGAGCGTTAGCGCTATGTTTGAGGCGCGCATAATAACGATGGGCTCCTTCAGCTTCACCCCCAGGTAAAGGCCTACGAAGACGCTCCAGAGCCATAGCAGGGCAAGAGCCGCGAGAAGCGAGAGAACCTTGGGGAATGACAGACCTTCGAGGTAAGCCAGGGATAGAACGAGCAGAACCAGGTAAGGCAGCGCGGGAAGGCTCATTCCAATGGAGATGCCGAGTCCTAGCTTGAGTGGATGCACTGGGAGGGTTATGAGAATGTCGTAGAACTTCGAGCGGGTTTTAAGACCGGCCAACTCTATGGCCAGGTCAGTTATTCCGACGCCGGCGATAAAGCTCACCATCGCACCGATTAGAGCATTCGGAAGGAGCCGTCCACCGCTGATGACTGTCAAGAGGAAGATAAACGAGAGCGGCTGAATCGCGAAGCTGAGGAGAGAGGAGCGGTTTTTAGTTAAGGCCCTCGCATAGTATTCCAGCATGCTAATCATGCTCCCACCCCATCAGGAAGAGATCCTCGATTGTGAGCTCCTCCACCCTGAAGGGAACGCCCTTATCGAGGAGAAGGCCTTCAAGCTCCCTCAGCTCGGTCTCGCTCGCGGGGTAGACGAAGGTGTACCTCCCGGCGCGCTTTGATGTGAAACCCTCTAGCTCAAAGCTCTCAAAGAGCACCACCTTCTTTCTGAAGTGCGGAAGGTAGAGCCTGGCTATCTCCTCCGGCTTCCCCTTCAGGAGAACCCTCCTCCTGAGGAGCATCACCTCATCGCATACCCTGGAGATCTCGTCCACGTAGTGGCTTGTTAGAAAAATCGTGGCGTTTTCGGACTTCTCCCTCAGAACGTCCCAGAGCTCGAATCTCGCAGAGGGGTCGAGGCCAACCGTCGGCTCATCCAGAAAGTAGAGCTCAGCGTCGTAGGCCAGAACCATCGCGAGAAGGGCCTTTCTAACCATCCCACTCGAGAGCTCGACGATCGGCCTGTCCGCGTAATAGAGGTTAAGCTTTTCCACCCACTCGCTGGCCTTTCCCTTCGCTTTGCTCCTCGGAAGGCCGCGCATTCTGAGGTAGTGGTAGATATACTCCCTCGGCGTGAGGGTGTAGAAGTGCGCTCTGACCTCTTGGGGCAGGAGGGCGATTCTCCTTTTGATTTCCATTGGCTCCTTTAAAACGTCAAAGCCAAGAACCCTCGCCGTTCCAGAGGTGGGCTTCAGCTGGGTGGTTAAGATTTTTATGAGCGTCGTCTTCCCGGCACCGTTGGGGCCTATGAGGCCTACTATGTCCCCATCTACCTCGAAGGTAACGTCTTCGAGGGCTGTCACGCTTCCAAACCGCTTAGTTAGACCGTAAACTTCCACCGTCGGCATGACACACCCTTAGAGTATGCGAGAACTTATAAGCCTGATGTCTTTCCTTCCGAGAGTCAAGGATGTTCGGTTTGAGGCCAACCTCAACTTTCTTATACCTTTTCGACGGATATCTTAACGGTGGTCCCATGCGCCCTAAGGTCGCTGTGCTCTTCAAGATGAAAAGCGGCCCCCTGAAGGAGCTGGAGAGGTATACGGATGTTGAAATTCTCCTCTATCCGAGCGTTGAAGAGCTCGGGGAGAAGATTGCCGAGTTCGACGGAATAATAGTTTCTCCGCTGAACCCGATCCCGCGCGAGGTTATCGAGAAGGCTGAGAGGCTGAAGGTGATAAGCTGCCACTCGGCCGGTTACGACCACGTTGATGTGAAGGCCGCGACGGAGAGGGGAATCTACGTCACAAAGGTTTCCGGCTGGTTGAGTGAGGCCGTTGCCGAGTTCGCCGTTGGATTAATGATAGCTCTCCTTAGGAAAATCCCTCACACCGACCGGTTTATTAGGGCGGGAGAATGGAAAAGTCATCGCGTAGTGTGGAGTCGTTTCAAGGAGATAGAAACGGTTTACGGGAAGACCGTCGGGATACTGGGAATGGGAGCCATAGGTAAGGCCATAGCAAGGCGCGTCAAGGCCCTCGGTACGGAAGTCGTTTACTGGTCGAGGAGCAGGAAGCCTGACATCGAAGAGGATGTTGGGGCCAGGTATCTTCCCCTAGAAGAGGTTCTCCAAAGGGCTGACATCATCGTCCTCGCACTTCCGGCGACGCCTGAAACTTACCACATAATCAACGAGGAGAGGCTTAAGCTTATGGAGGGGAAGTACCTCGTCAACATAGGGCGTGGAACCCTCGTGGACGAGAAGGCCGTCGTCAGGGCCCTAAAGGAAGGCAAGCTCAAGGGCTATGCAACCGACGTCTTTGAGAGGGAACCCGTCACGAAGCACGAGCTCTTTGGGATGGAGTGGACCACCGTCTTAACGCCGCACTACGCCGGCCTAAGCAAGGAGGCCATGGAGGACATGGGATTCCAGGCCGTTAGGAACCTGCTCGCCGTGCTTCGCGGTGAAGTGCCAAAGGATCTCGTGAACCGAGAAGTTCTTAAGGTTAGGCCTCCCGAGGAGGTTAAGATGCTCTGAGGAGGTGATTGGAATGCTCATTGAAATGCTTAGGGAAATAACCTCCATCCCCGGAATTTCGGGCTACGAGGAGAAGGTCAGGGAGAAGCTCAGGGAGTGGCTCGATCCATATGCCGATGCTACCATTGATGCAATTGGAAATCTAATCGTCGAGCTAGGAGATGGAGAGCTTAAAGCTATCTTCATGGCCCACATGGACGAGATTGGGCTCCTGATAACGGGCATCAGGGAGGACGGAAAACTGGTCTTCCGGAAGGTTGGTGGTATAGATGACCGCCTGCTTTACGGAAGGCACGTCGACGTGATAACGGAGGGCGGCAGGCTGGATGGCGTCATAGGGGCCATTCCCCCGCACCTCAACATAGATGGAAAGAGAGACATCGTTCCTTGGAACAAGCTCGCCATAGACATCGGTGCCGAGAGCAAGGAAGAGGCTCTCGAGATGGGCGTTAAAGTTTTAGATTTCGCGGTCTTCAAGAAGCACTTCGCCGTGCTGAACAACCGCTATGTCTCCACTCGCTCCCTCGACGATCGCTTCGGCGTCGTCGCCCTCGTCGAAGCCATAAAGGACCTCGTGGATCACGACCTTGATTGCAAATACATCTTCGCTTTCACCGTTCAGGAGGAGATAGGGCTGAAGGGAGCCAAGTTCCTGGCGGAGCATTATAATCCGAGGTATGCCTTCGCCGTGGATTCATTCGCCTGCTGCTCATCCCTAACGGATGACGTTAAGCTGGGAAGCGGACCCGTTATACGGGCAGTTGACAACTCCGCAATCTACACCAAGAGGCTCGCCAGAAGGGTCTGGGCAATTGCGGAGAAGAACGGGATACCCATCCAGATAGGCGTGACGGGCGGAGGAACTGATGCCTCTGTCTTCCAGAGCAAGAGTGAGGTCCTAGCCCTCAGCATTCCCATCAAGTATCTCCACAGCGAGGTCGAGATGCTCCATCTCGCCGACCTCGAGGCCCTGATAAAGCTCATTGAGGCAGTAGTCTTTGAGCTCTGAAATTTAGACTTCCACCGGAGGTGATCCCTTGCTCAAATACCTCGGGTACTTCGCTGTCGGCATCGTTATTGGGACCCTAGCGGCTCTCTTCGGCCTCGGAGGAGGCTTCCTGATAGTCCCAACGCTCAACCTCCTCGGCGTTGAAATCCACAAGGCCGTCGGAACGTCGAGCGCGGCAATCGTCTTTACCTCGCTCAGCTCAGCCTACGCCTACCACAGGCAGGGAAGGATACACTACAAGGCAGGCCTTCTTTTGGCGAGCACCGCCATAGTGGGGGCCTACATCGGTGCCTGGCTGACGAGTCTAATCAGCGCCGAGATGCTCAAGATAATCTTCGGACTGACGCTGATACTCGTCGCGGTGAGGATCTATCGAAAGAAGCCGGTGGAGCCTACAGAGGTCAGGCTTGAGGATGTGAAGGTTGACTACAGGCTCGTCCCAATCGGCGGCTTCTTCGCGGGAATCGCCAGCGGGTTGCTCGGCGTCGGCGGAGGGATAATCAACGTGCCGTTCCTGACGTGGCTCGGCCTACCCATACATTACGCCGTCGCCACCTCAAGCTTCGCCATAGTCTTCACGTCGACGAGCGGGGCGATAAAGCACTACCTTCTCGGCAACGTCGAGGTGCAATGGCTACCCTTACTCGTGCCCGGCCTAATCCTCGGAGCCCAACTCGGTGCGAGGCTGGCAAAGAGGCTGAAGGCGGTGCAACTCAAGAATGCCTTCGCGGTTGTCATGGCCCTCCTCGCACTAAGGATGGTGCTGAAGGGACTGGGATATCCGGCCCCCTGATGTTTTACTCTTGAAGGAGAGAGAGAAAGAAAAGGGCTCGGCCAGTATGCCCCACATCACCCTCTCAGCTCCGTGAGGCTCCTCATCGCCTCAGCTCCTCCGCGAGTTCTAGGATATCATCGTATGTCTCGGGCGCCTCGTTCAGGATGAATATCCTGTCAAATATCTCCCTGTCCTCGGGGTCCGCCGTGGACGTCGAATACGTGCTCCCCATTATTATAACCCTTCCCATTTTGAGGGCGTCCCTGACGAGGAGGAGAGCCGTGTCCGGAGCCAGCCTGCCGCTGTAAACGGCAACTATTGTCCCGTTGTAAGCTATTCCGACGACGGGAATTACCTTAAACCCGTAAGCCTCGTAAAAGACGTAGGGAACCGTGGCGTTCCTGCCCTTGTAGGTTAGATAGCAGGTAACCTTGTCCTTGCCGAACCGCTCCGCCAAGGCCTTCATTGTATCAAGGCAATTGCCACATTTGTCGCTCCCGTAGAGGTAAAAGTGGAGCAGGTCTTCGTCTATCTGGCCCGTCCACTTTGGGAAGGGCTTTGGGAAGGTCTCCTCTGGTGCCGGGGTGGCGGTCGGCGTTGAAGATGTGGTTGTGGTCGTGGGAGCGGGTGATGTAACCGGTGTGGGCGGTATCGTTGTCGTAGTCGTCGTAGTTGCGGGGGATGTAACTGGTGTGGGTGTTGGCTCTGGGCTCGCCGTCGGAGAGGGTGTTTCGATTGTAGAGGGAGTGGTGAAGGAGGGCATCGTCGAGGTTTCAGTTTCAGTTGAGAGCGTCATCGTTGCGGTAGTTTGTGGAGTTGTAGACTGCGTTGGGGAAGAGGCCTCAGAAGTCGTTGTCGTCTCACCTCCGAGGCACTGAGCCGCAACTATGATGAGCGTCAGGGCAAGGATTACAAGGGCCTTCCTCACCTCCATCCCCTTACCTGAAATGGTCTCCAGCGATTTAAGCCTTCCGGCAGGGATTTAAAGGCAGAAGTCGAGTCCTTCCCGGTGGTATCATGGGTGTCGAGGAGCACAGAAAGGAGGCACCAAAGAGCTTCCGGTTTGGTGTTGTGACAATTAGCGACAAGGCCAGCAGGGGCGAGAGGACGGACGAGGCAGGTCAGTTGATAATCGAGACCCTAAAGGGGCTTGGAGAGCATGTTTACTACAAGGTTGTGCCCGACGACAAGATAGAGATACTCGCCGCTGTCTTCGAGGCAATAAAGGCTGGAGCTGACGTCGTGATAACGACGGGGGGCACGGGAATAACGTCCAGGGACGTTACTGTGGAGAGCCTGAGGCCCCTCTTCGATAAGGAGCTGAGCTTCGGCGAGGTATTCAGGCTGAAGAGCTACGAGGAGGTCGGAACGGCCGCTGTTCTGACGAGGGCAACGGCCGGAATAATCAGAGGGAGCAGGAGTGTCCTGATAGTTGTTCTTCCGGGCAGTATGAATGCCGTGAGGACGGGTCTCGAAATACTGAAGGCCGAGGTGTTCCACATCCTCAAGCACGCCAGGGAGTAGCCCTTAGCCTCTTAGTAGCTTCCAAAAGCCTCCTTGCCTTCTCCGCTCTTACTCTCCCTCCTTCCTTTATCCACGTGCCAACTATGAAGCCGTCAGCGTGCCTCCACAGCTTTCCCAGATTATCAGGCGTAACGCCAGAGCCCACTAGCACAGGCACCGGGGATATCCTCTTCGCGAGTCGCAACCTGCCTACATCCACGGGCTCCCCCGTCCTCCTGCCAGTGACTATGATAGCATCGGCTCCGCCCCTCTCGACGGTATCCAAAAGGGCTGAAGCGAAGTCGCCAAAGTGGACGGCATGCTTCACGTGGACGTCCGCGAAGACCGCGATTTTCGATGGCAGGAGCTTCCTAAGGCGGGCTAATTCCCAGGCAACCCCCTCTATAATCCCCTGATCCGTGAAGGCGACACCACTCAGGACGTTCACCCTTATGAAGTCCGCCCTTGCCGCATAAGCTATGGAATAGGCGGCAACGGCATCGTTTCTTAGGACGTTGACGCCAACGGGTATCGAAACTTCTTCCGCAATAGCCCTCGCTATAACCGCCATTGCCGCCACCGTCGGAGGTTCGGCTTTGCTGGGATAAGGGGCATCGCCGAAGTTCTCCACTATCAGAGCATCGAAGCCCGCCTCTTCCAGCGTTCTTGCGTCCTTAAGAGCATTCTCAAGCACGGTCTCTAAGTCTCCCCCGTAGCGGTATGATCCGGGGAGGGGCTCGAGGTGAACCATCCCGATGAGGGGCTTTTTTGAAAAATCCAGCATGTTTCTGAGTGGGAGGGAAGGTTTTTAACATTATCCGAGGAGGGAGGAGGGGTGATAGCGTGAAGAAGGCTTTAGTAACCTTTATGTTCGCCCTTCTACTCGGATTTGTAGCTCCCGTGAGTGCGGAGAAACCCCTCGTCGTTGTGAGCCTTCCTCCTCTCGCCGAAATTATCAAGGAGGCTCTAGGTGAGCAAATCGAAGTAGTTTATCTAGTTCCACCCGGCGTTGAGCCCCACCAGTACCAGCTTTCCCCAGACCAGGTAAAGTTGCTGGAGGAAGCGGAGGTCATCGTGACTACCGGTCACTTGCCGGCCGAGCAGAGGATACTCGAGCTGAAGGAGGAGGGGAGAATAGGGGGGAGGGTCCTCGGGGTAAAGGATTATGCCCGCTTCGGATTCCACTACCTGCCCGAGAGATGGTACGGCCACAAGGCAAATCCCCACGGGATGTGGCTGGACCCTACCAACGCCCTCGCAATCGCGAAGGCCGTTGTAGTGGCCCTCGCGGAAAGGCACCCGGAGATGGCGGGGGAGCTTTGGGGCTCTTACGAGCGATTTGAGACTAAGGTCGAGGGAATAATGGAAGCCTATTCAGGTATAGCAACTGGGAAGAGGGCAATCGTGGAGCTTCCATCCCAGCAGTACGCCCTTGAATGGATGGGCCTCGAAGTTATCGCCTCAATAAAGCCCGAGGCAGAGGTTCCGGCGAGAAGCCTAGACGAGCTCGCCAGCCTTGACGCCAACATCGTGGTTTATGACGAGAATACACCTGAGGCCTTGAAGAGAGCCGCGAAGGAGCTCTCCGGGAGGATGGGGATTCCCCTAACCAACATTACCGTCCTGTGGACAGGAAAGCCTTACACGGAGGTGTTGGCCCAGAACGCTAGGAGCATCGTAACGGCCCTTAAGGGGGAGGTCATATGCTTGGCAACCGAAGATTCGAGAACCGAGTATGCCCTTCTCTCGTTTCTCGTAGGGGTTGTACTCGGGGTGGCCATTGGCGTCGTGATTAGGAAGTGCCCCATCTGAGGATAGGGCAATCCCTTTTAACCCTACCCCCAACATTCCCCAGGTGGTTGCATGGAGATTGGTGTTGTGGGAAAGCCCAACGTCGGAAAGTCAACCTTCTTCTCCGCCGCAACCCTCGTGGACGTTGACATAGCCAACTATCCCTTCACCACGATAGAAGCAAACGTCGGAGTTACCTACGTCATCGCGGAGCATCCCTGCAAGGAGCTGGGCTGCAAGCCCAACCCACAGAACTACGAGTACAGGAACGGCCTCGCCCTGATACCCGTGAAAATGATTGACGTAGCCGGCCTTGTTCCCGGAGCGCATGAAGGGCGCGGCCTCGGGAACAAGTTCCTCGACGACCTCAGGATGGCCTCTGTCCTCATCCACGTCGTTGATGCTACCGGAAAGACGGACGCCGAGGGCCAGCCCACCGATTACCATGACCCCGTTGATGACATTGAGTTCCTCGAGAAGGAGATAAACTACTGGATTTACGGCATCCTTAAGAAGAACTGGGACAAGTTCGCCAAGAGGATAAAGCTCCAGCGTATCCCCCTGGAGAGGGCAATAGCGGAGCATCTCAGCGGCATAGGCGTAAGCGAAAACGACGTTTGGGCAGCAATACACAACCTCGGCCTGGGCGACGACCCAACGGGGTGGAGGGACGAGGATTTACTCGCCTTCGCCTCAGCCATCAGGCGTATAAATAAGCCCATGATAATAGCGGCCAATAAGGCCGATGCAGCGAGCGATGAGCAGATAGAAAGGCTCAGGCGGGAGGGCGAGAGAAGGGGATACATCGTTGTTCCAACGAGTGCAGCAGCCGAGCTTACCCTGAGGAAGGCCGCTAAGGCGGGGTTCATAGACTACGTGCCGGGCTCAAGCGACTTCAAAATCCTTAAACCTATGAGCTCCAAGCAGGAAAAGGCTCTGAAGCTGATAAGAGAGCGTGTCCTCGAGAGGTTCGGTAGCACCGGAGTGCAGGAGGTCATAAACAGGGCAGTCTTTGAGCTCCTTGGGCTAATACCAGTATATCCCGTCGAGGACGAGAATAAGTTGACCGACGGCTTTGGCAACGTTCTGCCGCACGTCCACTTGATGAAGAGAGGCTCCACCCCCAGGGATTTGGCATACAAGGTCCACACAGACCTCGGAGAGGGTTTCCTCTACGCGGTGAACGCCAAGACGAAGAGGCGCGTCGGCGAGGACTACGAGCTGGAGTTCAACGACATAATAAAGATAGTAGCGGTGACCCGCTGATTCTTCACTTTTTCGGAACCTTAAAGCTCATGGCCTGCTCCTGCTGGAGTTTCTGGACCTTCACGGCAACTTCCTTAATCCTCTGCTCGAGCCCGTGCAGGGTCTCTTGCGTCTTCTTTATGGCCTCGTCGTATTCCTTTATCCTTCCTTCGAGGAAAGTTATGGCGTCATCTATGCTCCTCTCGACGGCGTAACCGGCCCCAACGCTAACTATTGCCCTGTCCTTGTCCACTATAACTCCCTTCAAGAAAGAACCGGCCCCTATCGGTATGAGGATTTCGGGCTCGCCCTCGACCTTCTTGAGACCTTTGAGAGTCTCCTTCACCGCCTGAACCTCGTTCCTCGCGAGCGTCAGGAGGTCAAGGTTCTGCGCGAGGAGCTGCGCCTGCGCCTGAAGCATCTGGTACTCATAGGCAAGCTTTTCAAGCTCCTTTTCATCGGCCATATCCATCACCCCTAGGTTTAGGAAGAAAAAGAAAGCTTTAGGCAAGCTCGAGGCTGAGGCGCCTGACGATTATATCCTCGGCCTCCTCGGGGCGTATCTCCTTAATCTCCTGGATGACTATCTTGCTCCTCTTGACCTTGTGCTTGCTACCTATCTCCGAGTAGACGAGCTCCTTCACGTGCTCCTCCTTGAGGGCCCTGTATTCCTTCGTGAACTTGAACTTCTTCCCGTTCTTCTCATAGAACCCCATAACGCGGAAGACCTTGACGTCCATCCCCACCACCTCACAGGAACCCGAGGGCTTCTTCAATCTTAACTATTTCGGGACCCGTTGTGAGGTTGCCAACGACGACGCCATTCGAGTTGGCGAGCATGCAGGAGCCCACGAAGGGAACACCCTGGTTGGCGGTCCCCACGTAGATGTCAACCTTAAACAGGTCCCTCAGCCACTCGAGCTCCTCATCAGTAGCCTCGGGATGCACGAGACCGCCCCTGTTCGTGACAACGCCCGCGCTTCCAACGGCGTGGTGCCCCGCTATTACACCCCTCTCCACTTCAACGCCGAGGATGTCCTCGAGCTTCTTGGCCTCCTCCCTCGGGAACTTAGCGCTCACCAGTGCCGCCCTGTCGTTGACGAGGACCAAGTTACCGAGGGCCGTCAGCTTGCTCTGGAAGAGCTCCACCCTTATATCCAGGCCCAGTTCGTCAAGGGCCCTGTTGAGGGCCTCCAGCTCAGTGTCCCATATGTACCATGGGACTACAATTGCGTTGGAGTTGGCGGCGATAAATATTCCGATTATCCGAGACTTCATTATGCTAATCTCGACGAGAGGGACCTTTAGGACCTCCCTAAGAACGGAGAGCTTCTTTTCCTGGAGGCCTTCCCTAATCAGGACTACCTTATCCGTGGCAACTCCGAACACGCCGAGGTAAGGGGAATTCTCAAAGTCGAGCCTCTCGATGTGCATTCCTCCACCTCACGAAAATATATCAGGCAAGGGAAACGTAGGCTATCCTGACTTTGCCATTCTCGCGCTCCTCCTCCTCAACCTTAACCTTGACACGGAGCTTGCTCGGGGGCTTCTCGATGCCGCGCTCCCATATCTTTTCATTGAGCTTCGGGTCTATTATGACCTCCTGAACCTTGGCGTGTCTCCTCACGAACTCCTTGACGAACTTAACTGCCCTTGGAGCCCTCTTCCACCTTGGAACTATCTTCTTTATCTTCCTTATCGGGACGGTGAACACGACCTCCTGCCCCGGCTCTATCATTTACACCACCTCACTCCTTGAGCTTGGTCCTCCTCCAGTGCCTCCTCTTAGGGTGTGTTATAACGCGCCTGTTCGTCTTAACGATGACCCACACCGGAACGCGCCTGTTCTGCTTCATGGCTTTTGCAAGCCGGAGCTTCTTCGCAAGGGGCTTGTTCCTCGCCATGCCTATCCCTCCCTAAAGCGATAGAGGAATGAGCTGGCTAAATCGCCTGCTCTCCCTACACTTGGGAGCCTTAAAAGGCTTTCGTCCGAAGGCAAAGGGAAAGCTTTTAACCGGCGGGGACTTTTACACGTATGAAACTTGGGGTGGTGGACATGGGCGTCGAGAAGGTTCCAAAGTACGATATCCCCGTTAAAAAAGTAGAATTTGTCTTCGTGGAGCTCGACAAGATGAAGCCCCATGAGCAACTCGTCCAGAGGGAGCTCGAAGACTTCATAGAGAGCGTCACGGGTTCAGGAATATTCTGGAAGCCGATGCTGCTCGCAAAGATTCCGGGAACCGACGAGTACCTTATAGTCGATGGACACCACAGGTGGGCGGGCTTGCAGAAGTTGGGAGCGAAGAGGGCCCCCTCCGTGATACTCGACTACTTTGATGAGGGCGTCAAGGTGTACACGTGGTACCCAGCCTTCAGGGGCGATCTTGAGAAGGTCATCGAGAAGCTGAAGGCAGAAGGTCTTGATGTCGTTGAGGACCCTGAGGCCGAAGAGAAGGCCGAGCGCGGAGAGATAGCTTTCGCCCTCGTGGGCAAGAGGAGCTTCGCCATACCCGGTGGGCTCGAGGAGCAGAAGAAGGTCAGCAAGGTCCTCGATGAGATGGATCAGGCAGGCGAAGTCGAGCTCGTCTACTACGGTCTCAAGGAGGACGCTAAAGCGGATATGGCCAAGGGTGAAATCGACTACGTCTTCATTAGGAAGGCCCCAACGAAGGAGGAGGTCATGGAACTCGTGAAGAGGGGAGAGGTGTTCTCCCCTAAGACGACCAGACACGTCCTCCCATTCATCCCGGACAAGATTGACGTCAAGCTCGAGGACCTCTTCTGACGAAAGGCGTAAATTCCTTCCTTTCTTATAATTTTTGGTGATCACATGAAGCACTCGAAGCTCGCCGGAAAGATAAAAGAATAAGGACTACCCCCGGGCTTCCCTAAGGGCCCGATAGAACTCACGAATAACGGCAGCGTTCTCCCTTATCTCCTTCAGGGCCTCCTCGTACTTACCAGCCTCAGCCAGCTCCTTTACCCTCTCGTAGAGCTTTGAGAACTCCTCCAGCGGCTCAACAATGTTCGGGTCGTTCAGACTCTTGGCCAGCTCGATGGCCCTCCCTCCCTTTATCAGGAACGCCTTGACTATCCTCTCAGCCTTTCTCTCAAGAAGCTGCTTCCTTATCTCTCTCAGCTCCCTCTCAAGCTTCTCCTGCCTCTCCCTGAACTTCTCTATGTCCTTCCTGAGGGCCCTCCAATTCCTCTCCTTAGCGTGGGCCCTCATATCCCCGTAAACCTTCCGAAGCTCATTAAGGGTCTCTCGAGCCTTCCTAACGTCTATTCCCGCCCTCTCAGCAAAGTCTAGGAACTTGTCAACCTTCCTGAGATAATCCTCGATCCTCTTCAGGGATATGCGCGGGGCCCCTTCCTTCCTCACCACCTTCAGCACAGCCCTATAGTGCTTCATGGCCTTAAGGGCCGTTGAAACTGCCACCTCGCACTCGCCGGCCTCATACTTGTTTTTCGCCTCCTTGAGGAGCTCCTTTGCCGCCCTATATTCCTCCAAGAGCGCCGAGTTATTTATCCTACCCATCACCCTGGCTGTCAGTACATCGACTCGCTCAAGGTGCTCCAGGATGTGAGAAGCCTTCATGCAGATGTTCCTGCCGTCTCCCGTCGAGTCCGCGGTCGCGAGGGGCACGATAGAGCCGAGCAGGAGCAACACCATCAGTCCAGCGGCGATCCTCATGGACATCACCGATTGATGCTTCGACCTCTCGAGTTATTAGAAACCCGTTCGTTTCCGAAGGTTTCAGAAAGGAACGATTAGAAACGAAAAAAGAAATCACCTGAGGGATCTGACGAGGTCCTCAAGGACGCCGAGGAATGTCTCGACTTCCTCCACGCTGTTGTAGACGTGGAATGACGCTCTTACGGTGCCGTTTATTCCCAACCTCTTCATGACGGGAAGGGCACAGTGATGGCCAGAGCGGACCATTATCTTGTGCTCGTCGAGGATTGCAGCTACATCGTGTGGATGGAGCGGTGGAACGTTGAAGCTGACCACGCCAGCATGCTTCTCAAGATCCCTTGGCCCGTACCATGGAATTTCGAGAGCGTCGAGGCCCTCCGTCGTCCTCTTGACGAGCTTTTTCTCCTGCCTTTCGATTTTGTCGAGCCCAATTCTCTCTATGTATCGGATGCCTGCGGCCAGCCCTATGGCCCCACCTATGTTGGGCGTTCCAGCTTCGAAGCGCTCAGGTGGTTCGGTGAGCGTGTAACAGCAGAGGTCGACATCTTCGATTGTCCCGCCTCCTATGAGAGGAGGATCGAAGATGTCGAAGAACTCCTCCCTAATGTAGAGCACACCTATACCCGTCGGCCCCATAGGCCCCTTATGTCCCGAGAAAGCTAGGAAGTCCGCGTGGAGCTTATTAACGTCAACCCCCATGTGGCCCACGCTCTGGGCAGCATCAACGACGAATATTGCCCCTTCCTCCTTTGCCATCTTCCCAAGCTCTTCAACCTCATGGATGACGCCGAGGGCGTTGGAAACGTGCTGCACGGCTACGAGCTTTGCTCCTTTGATTTTCTTCTCAGCGTCACTCAGGTCGAGGTTGCCCTCGTCATCCCCTTCGATAAACTCCACCCTTAGGCCAAGCTTCTTAGCCAATCTCTGCCAGGGCAGGAGGTTGGAATGGTGCTCGTAAGGGGTCGTAACTATCTTATCTCCCTTCTTGAAAATGTGCTCGAGGCCAAGCGCCACCAGGTTTAGGCTCTCGCTCGTGTTCTTCGTGAAGGCTATCTCCTCGAACTTGGCTCCGATGAAGTCTGCGACGACCTTCCTGGCCTCCTCATACTTGTGAGTCGCCATCTGGGAGAGGCGGTGAACTCCCCTGTGAACATTCGCCCTGTACTTGAGGTAGTATTCAGTCATAGCCTCGATTACAGGCTTCGGTGTGAGGGAAGTTGCGGTGTTATCGAAATATATAACCTCGTTTGTCAGGGGGATGTCCTTCCTCACGTCGTCTGGAATCTTCATGGAAATCACCGAAGGGTGTTGCACCTCCTGCTTAAAACTGTTGTTCATTGAATCTTGTTCCATTTATGGAACAAAAACTTAAAAATTTCGGAACAAATACGGGCCCGGGTGGTGTCATGAACGCGAAGGAGGTAGCCCTTACGGCGCTCATGGCGGCCACCGGGCTCGTCCTACAGGTAAGTCCTCTCAAGTTCAAGACCCCGTGGGGAATGAACATAGACCTCGTGGCCGTGCCCATAGTTCTTCTTTACTTCCTCACGGGCCTAAGAACGGCCATCTTTGGTCTCGCAGTCCTCGCCCTTGGAATAAGCCTCGTATCTACGGCGGGTCCCCTTGGGGCATCTATGAAGTTCGCCGCGACGCTAAGCGTCCTTTTAGGCCTCGAAGTTGCGAAGAGACTTGTCAACGATGTAGGAATAAAGTTCTTCGCCCTAGGTTATGCTACCTCGGTCGCAATAAGGGGCCCCCTGATGCTCGTCCTCAACTACTACTTTGCCCTCCCCTTATGGCTGGGGGTTGGAGGTGATCTGCTTATAAGAAAGGTTGAAGAGATGACTGGCCTCCCCTTCTGGCTGGCAATAGTCCTCCCCAACGCCATTCAGACGGTGGTAGACATCTTAGGAGCTGCTTGGATCGCTACTCCTGTGGCGAAGAGGCTCGGACACATCATTTAAAACCTCAGGCTCCTACCTTCCAGGTCCTCTTTTATGGTTTTAACTACCCTCACTTCCCTACCCTCTAGAACAACCACCGACGTTGCTATTTCCTCGAGAAGGGCAATTATCTCTGAGTGGACCGGTTTGAGCGCGTCGATGTTCAGAAAATAGAACGCCACCCTTCTTTCATTACCAACATGCTCAGATATCGTCTTCACTAACCTCATGCCCTCCTTTATTGTTCCAAGGAGAAACATTTTATGCATGCCGATTACCGGGTTTACGAATGGACCTTCACCTACCTTTGAGAGAATCTTATTGTATTCCCCGACATCCATCACGTACTTTCCCATCTCTATCTTCCCGATGACGTTCCCAACTTTCTTGAACCCCTCAGCCTTTACCACGGAAATTTCTTCTAAGGGGGATGTGTTAAAGCCTGCAAGCTTCAGCCTTGCGAGGTATTCGCAGAGGGTGTCCATTATATCATCCACCACGACTGGCAGGGAACTCCCAACCACTAGCTGATAGAACAATAGTTCAGGTCTCGAACGGGAGGAGTGCTCGACAAGCACTGTTTCCCCGAGCTTGAAGGCCGAGAGAAACTCCCGCACGTCCATGGCATCATCCCTCAAAATATGGGGCAATGAGACAGTATATAGGATTTTTGCTTTGATAGGCCTGAAAGCTTCACCCTCAGGGACGGAGATTATCATACGATTCTTGCCCTGGAGAGCACCCTTGGAGAGACGAAGCTCCCAATGACTTCCACTTTCCTCCCAACGGCCCCAATGTCCTTTAGGAACTCGAAGATGTTTCCCGCAAGCATGTTGTCCTTGAAGGGTCTAACCTCACCCCCCTTTACAACGTAGCCAAGCTCGATGGTGAGTGAGAAGTCCCCGCTGACAGGATTCGCCGTGTGCTCCCCGTAGACCTTCCTCACGACGATCGCCCTGTCGAGATCCTCAAGGTTCTCCCCCTTCCCCCTGACAACGACATTGCTAGTCCCTATCGAGGGAGCCGTCCTGAAGTCCCTCACGGCGTTTCCCGTGCTCTCCGCGTTCATGAGCCTTGCATACCTCTCGTCGTAGAGGAAACTCCTCAGGATTCCGCCTTCTATGAGCACGGTCCTCTGACCCGGATTGCCCTCGCCGTCAAAGGGATAGCTCGCCACGCCACCGGGCAGGGTCGCATCGTCGAGAAGGGTAAAGACCTCGGAGGCAACCTCGACATCCGTCTCCCTGAACCTGCTCCTCCCGTGGTAAACGGTGTTCGCATGGAGGTTCGGCAGGAGAACGTCGAGGATTGATGCAAGGGCGTGGGGCTCAAAGATTATCTCCCCCTCGTAGGAATCAAGCCTTCCCGCCTGATAGCTCAGCTCCAGCTCCCAGAGGGCCTTCTCTATGACCTCATCGAAGACCTCCTCTCCCGGAAGCTCCCTCAGGGCCTTGTACTCGCTCCCGGTTCCCGTCCTCCCGTCCTTTCTCACGGCATAGGCGTGAAGGGTAAATGCGGTCCCCTCCCACTCCAACTCAACTCCATTGGAGTTGACTATTCCATCCCTGCCGACGCCGTAGCCGAGACTCCCCGAAAAGGTGGCATCCTTCCCGGCCATCCCCTCGACGAAGGCTTCCGCCATCTCATGACCCTCCTCGAAGCCGAGCCGAGCTATCTGGGGGTCATAGAGCCCCTTGACCCTCGGCACTCCCTTCGGCGTCGGAAGGCCCACGAACTCTACTTCCCCGACCCTCGCCAGCTTCACCGTCCTCTTCACGAACTCCTCGAGCGTTTTCCTATCGTGTTCCAAGCCAGTTATGTAGGAAAAGCCCTGCTTTCCCCCGACTCCAACCCTCAGTCCTATGCCAGCCGAGAACTTCTGCTGAACCCTCTCAATTTTCCCCTTCTCAATTTTGAAGGACGTGCTCCTGCTCTCCTCCCAGTAAATCTCCCACTCGATGTTCTTGCCCTCAAGGATTTTGACGAGCTCCTCCACTGCATTTATCATCCTAATCCCCCCACGATTGCCCTTGTAAGCACGTGGGGCCCACCGTCATCCACGGACACCCACTGCCCCTTACCGCAGTAGCCCGGAAACTCTATCCTGAGGTCCTTTCCTATCGCCCTTATGTTCCTCAGCACGTCGAGTATCTTGCCAGAGAGGGCCACGTCTCTAACGTGAGCCTTTATCTCGCCGTTCTCAATTATGTAGCCCTCCTTAGCCCCAAAGGTGAAGGTGCCGTTGGCAGTATCAACCTGACCACCCTTGTCCCCTATCATATAAAGACCGCGCTTCACCTCGCTGACCATCTCCTCAAAGGACCAATCCCCCGGCTCCAAGTAGGTGTTGGACATCCTCACGAGGGGCTGGTGGGCATAGCTCTGAGCCCTCCCGTGTCCGTTGGGCTCAAGGCCAAGCAATGCTGCAGTTTCCCTGTCGTTGAGGTAGTTCACGAGGATACCATCCCTTATTATCTCCACCCGCCTCGCCCTGATTCCCTCGTCGTCGTAGACGTAGGAGCCAAACTTTCCGGGCAGGGTAGGGTCATCAACCACTCTCAATCCATCTACGGCTATCTTTTCGCCGAGCTTCCCTTCCAGGATACTCTCCCCGTTCTTCACGGAGTCGGCCTCAGCCGCATGACCGAGAGCCTCATGAATGAACACTCCGGTCAGCTCGGGATCCATTATGACATCGAACTCGCCCGAGGGCGGTGTCCTCGCCCTGAGGAGTTCAAGGGCCTTTTCCTTCACGAAGAAGGTCCAATGTGGGAAGTCAATACCTTCGACGAGCTCCCAACCCACCGTTCCGCCGAACGTCTTCCAGTATGCCTGCATGCCCCCGTTTCCCTTAGCCGTCACGGAGAAGCTCAGCCTTATTCTCGGGACGACGGTCTGTATCTCGCTCCCGACTGAGTTCAAATATATCTGCTCCTTTAGGCCATCCACATAGACGACCCGCCGAGCGCTTATACCCTTTCCCTTCAGGAGACCATCCACCTCCCTCACTAGGGCCACCTTGTCCCCTATCTCGATATCCGTGAAGGGCTCCCTTACGGGCATCTCAGCCCTATCCACAACTGGATCCCCGATGAATATCTTGGAGTCCCCCCCTGAAACTTTCGCTATCTTCATGGCGGTCTTTATTACCTCCTCGGCCTTCGAGAGGTCGCTGGAGGAGGAGAAGCCCCAAGCCCCCGCGAAGGCCCTAGCCCCTATGCCGACCTCTAAGTTGTCTTCAAGCGTTTCGAGGCTCCCGTTCTCCATCTCGATAAGGACGGCCCTCGTCCTCGCCACCCTTACCTCGAAGTATTCAATCCCATACCTCTCAGCCATCCTTTCGGCAAGCCTCAGAATTCTTTCGACGTCCATCCTCGACCCTACAAGAACTCATAGCCAACCTTTAAAAGTCTGGGGCCGAAGGCCAATTTAGGTGGTGGGCATGGAGAAGAAAACTGGAACCACTACCGTGGGAATAAGGGTTGACGAGGGTGTAGTCTTGGCGGCCGATACTCAGGCATCTCTCGACCACATGGTTGAAACGCTAAACATTAGGAAGATAATCCCAATCACCGACAGGATAGCGATAACGACTGCGGGAAGCGTGGGGGACGTCCAGATGCTCGCCCGCATCCTAGAAGTGGAAGCTCGATATTATCAATTCACGTGGGGCAGGCCCATGAGCACCAGGGCTATGGCCAACCTGCTCAGCAACATACTCAACGAAAACAAGTGGTTCCCCTACCTCGTCCAGATAGTCATCGGCGGTTACGTTGAAGAACCTGTAATAGCGAACCTCGATCCCCTCGGCGGCCTGATATTTGACGACTACACCGCCACCGGCTCAGGAAGCCCCTTCGCGATTGCTGTGCTGGAGGACGGCTACAGGAAGGATATGGGCATTGAAGAGGCCAAGGAGCTCGCCGTCAAGGCTGTGAAGGTAGCAGGAAAGAGGGACGTCTACACGGGAAGCAGAAAGGTTCAGGTTGTGACAATAACAAAGGAAGGGATGAGGGAGTATTGGTTCGAGGAGTAGCAGCCATACTTTTTTCCCTCCTTCTCCTCTTCTCAACTTCATCCGCCCTCTCGCCCACGGGTCAGGTTCTCAAAAACGTCCACTGGATCATGGAGCAGGTTCAAAGGATTCGGGGCCTGGATTTTAAGGAGAGACCTAAGGTCATTGTGATAACGAGGGAGGATGCCCTCCTTCTCTTCGCGCCCACAAGGGTAACGGAGGAGATCCGCCTAAGGGAAGAACTCTACAAGATGACGCTCCTGCTCCCCCCAGACGTGGAGCTCTTTAGGAAGGAGAGGGACAGGAAGGCAGGATGGATAGCGGCTACGGTCGGCGACAGAATATACGTAATACGAGAGAATTTCCTTTCCTCAGGCTCCATCGCCCTCAGGGCAACTGCCCACGAGCTCGTCCACGTGCTCCAGAGGGAATGGTTCGACGCGAAATACGTGGGAAATACCCTCGACGAGACCCTCGCCCTGAGGGCCCTCGTAGAAGGAGATGCCGACATCGTGGCAGATATCTTCTGCAGGGAGAACGGCCTAGAGATAGTCAAGATAACGAACATCAGCCGGGATAACTCTTATTGGAGCCTTAACGTCTTCCCCTACGTCTTCGGAGACCGCTTCGTAGCGTTCCTTTACGAGAGGGGCGGGTGGGCCCTCGTGAACTCGGCTTACGATAGGCCACCGATCTCGACAAAAGTTGTCATGTTCCCGGCCCTGTACCTTGAGGGGTGGGAGCCCGAGAACGTGACCCTTGAAGTTCGGGGGCGTGTATTGCTTAGAGAACGGCTTGGGGCTTACTATGTCTTCCTCCTAGCCTGGCGGGTTGAGAACTGGGGGAAGGCTATGGAGCTCGCCCGAACGTGGATGGGAGATGAAGCCGTACTGTATGAGAAAGAAGGAAGGCACGCCCTCGTCTGGAAGGTTCTCTTCTCGTCGGAGAAGAGGGCCAGGGAGTTCGCTTCCGTCCTAAAGGAGCTGGCTGAGGGTAAGGATTACGCACGGTTCTCTATCAGAGTTGAGGGAAGCTACGCGATTCTTGAGGCGGAGAAATGACATTCCTCTGAAGGGCGGGGGTTCCAACAAATTCATCTATTGAAAAGTAAATTTTATAAGTTTGTGTGGGGTGATTGTTGTTGGGAATAACTATGGTGAGTAGGGAATTTTTGTTGGTAGTTTGGTTATTGATTCTTTTTGGAGGAACTATTGTGGGGGCCTTGAACTACATGGTGAATAACGAGGACTCCGTAAGTAGAATATTCGGCTACGATGTGTACAAGATTGAAGGTTCGGGCAACTACGTTATCTACTACCCTCTGCCCAATGGGAGTGTTAAAGTACTGAAAATCGGAAAAGCTGGCGGATTCTTCCCAGTCTTCGTCAAAGTGCCCAGGCAGGAATGGATAAAGGAATTCTCAACTACTGAGAAAGCTCTCTACGCCCCACCAACTCCCCTAATCCTCTACATAACCAAAGACGGAAGGCTTGGAGTGAAAAGCGTAACCTCAAGCAGGATCAGGCTTGAAGGCGAATTTCTCGACTTGAAGGGAAGCTACAATGTTCAGGCAACGGGCTCTTGTCCAAATGGTTACATGGACTTTGGGGGAAGGTACTGCCTAGCCTCAAACTGGGATTTCTACTTTGAAAGCAGGGCAAAGGCAAAGACTTTTGACGAGTGGGTTTCAGTGATGGGGCTAAAAATAGAAAATCGAGTTGCAGAAGAGATTGATTTTGACTGGGATCTCCTACTCAGCAGGAGCACCTACAGCTACTGGACGATTGGAATTGACGTTGGGCCTTTTACAGTCCTCAGCGTATCTAAAGGACACAACTTCGAAGGATGGGCACTTGATGTAAGCTATCAATCATTGGGACCCTTAACAGTCAATTCAAACACCTGGGAGAGGTATCTGAACATTAGGGTTGAGTATATCGTGGTTCACGCCAAAGTTCCCGCATATGATAAGCTCACAAAGAAATACGTTGACATAGAAATAGTCCAAACATACCCCATCAAAATCCACAGCACCGGAAAGTACACGATATGGGAGTCTCCAACAAGGGGCATTTACTTCACAGAGTCGCGGGGGAATAATCCCCCAAGGATCACCACAATCCCCAACATCTGGAGCATTTCAAAAGAAGCGGAGTGGAGAAGGAAGTGGATAAGTGCTGGGAGTTGGAAAAGTGCCGTTTATGTTAGACAATCTCAAAGTGATGTCTTCTCATCGAGCTCCAGCCTGAGCATTCCAATAGGCTATGCCGCCGGAAAGTATCTTACTGGAGTAAGCCCGAGGCTTGGAAAACTGGCTAGCACACTCAGCCTGACGTTCGGATTTCACAAGTGCATGAATGCAGCTTCAATGGCAGAATACAGCGTTGACATCAAGCCAAGGAAGGGTTGCTATGCAATGTACAGTGTTTTGAGTGTAAGGGTTGGAACAAGTGGTTCGAAAGTGAGCGTTCCTTTGGTGTTTGGCGTTATAACCGATGGCAAATCACCATCCCCACCATGCAACCCAAGAACGGGAATTTGCATAAATTCCAAAAACCACAATTAGCCACCCAACGGTGCTGAGGTATTCAGGTTCAAGGCTGATTTTCAAGTCAGCCTAAACCTCCTTCATCATCATGTCAGCTCGGATCCAGCTCATCATCCTTCCACCAGATAGGGCAAAGGCTTTTTAACATTCGCTCCGACATCCGGGCGGTGGAAGCATGTGCGGCATCATTGGCTACATAGGGCCGAGGAGGGCCTGTGAGGTTCTCGTGGAGGGTCTTAAGAGACTTGAGTACAGGGGGTATGACTCGGCGGGCATAGCCACGGAGCACGGGGGGATTCTTTACGTAAAAAAGGGCGCTGGAAAGATAGGAGAGCTTGCAGAGAAGCTCCGCTTTCTTGAACTCCCCGGAAACAGGGGCATCGGGCACACACGCTGGGCCACCCATGGCATTCCCAACGACATCAATGCTCACCCTCAGCTTGACTGTACCGGAAAGATAGCAGTCGTCCACAACGGCATAATCGAGAACTATCTCGAGCTCAAGGATGAATTGCTCAGGAGGGGCCACGTCTTCAGGAGCGACACGGACACGGAGGTCATCGCGCACCTAATCGAGGAGAGCCTCAGGCAGTTCAAAAACTTCGAGGAAGCGTTTCGTGTTGCCTTGCTCAGGCTCAGAGGTTCCTTTGCCGTAGCCGTTCTCTTCGCAGACGACCGGGAGCACCTATACGTGGCGAGAAAGGACAGCCCCCTGATAATAGGAGTGGGGAATGGTGAGACTTTCGTTGCGAGCGACATACCAGCCTTCCTTGCCTACACGAACAGGGCTATCTTCCTCGACGACGGAGAATATGCGATTATTGCGAGGGACTCCTTTGTTGTCAAGGACATCGTGACGGGGAGGGCCAAGGAGAAAAGGATCCACGAGATAGGGTGGACCCTTGAGATGGCCGAGAAGGGAGGCTATGAGCACTTCATGCTGAAGGAAATTTTCGAACAGCCGAAAGCGATAAAGGAGGCCATTTATGGCAACGCCGAGGTTGTGGAGAGGGTCGCGGAGGAGGTAGCAGAATACGAGCGGATAATTTTCGTCGGCATGGGAACTTCATACCATGCGGCCCTCGTCGGGAAGTATCTCTTCCAGCGCCTCGCCAAGAAAATCCCCATCGTTGAGGATGCCAGCGAGTTTCGCTACGAGTTCGAGGACCTCATAGACGATAAGACCCTCGTGATCGCCATAACCCAGAGCGGCGAAACTGCTGACACCGTGGCGGCAATAAAGCTCGCGAAGGGGAGTGGAGCGAAGGTCCTGTCGATAGTTAACGTCGTCGGCAGCTTGGCGACGCGCATAGCAGACTTGACACTCTACACCCATGCGGGGCCCGAGATAGGCGTGGCCGCGACGAAGACCTACACTACCCAGCTGACCGTGCTGAGCATGTTGGCAATGGCCCTCGCGAGAAAGCTTGGAACAGCCGACGAAGGACTTTTGAAGGAACTTGAGGCCGAGCTTAGGAGGATGCCCGAGTACGTTGACGCCGTTCTGAGGCTCGACGACAAGATTAAGGGACTTGCCGAGAAGCTCAGGGAGAAGAGGGACTTCTTCTACATAGGCAGGGGGATCTCTTACCCCACGGCCCTCGAGGGGGCCCTGAAGATAAAGGAGATAGCCTACGTCCACGCCGAGGGCCTGAGCGCCGGGGAGCTGAAGCACGGGCCCCTCGCTCTGATAGAAGATGGCGTGCCAGTCGTCGCGTTGGCGCCGAGCGGAAAGGTCTTCGAGAAGATGCTCTCCAATATAGAGGAGGCGAGAGCGCGCGGGGCTTACGTGGTTGCCCTCGGCGACGACATAAGGCTTTCCGAAGTAGCTCAAGAATTCCTCAGGATGCCCCAAGTTAATGAGCTTCTCAGCCCGATAGTTTACGTGATTCCGCTCCAGCTCCTCGCGTATCACCTGGCCGTTTTGAAGGGTAACGACCCCGACAGGCCGAGAAACCTCGCTAAGTCCGTGACGGTTGAGTGAGGTGATACCCATGGTGAAGACGAAAGTTAAGAGAGAAAAAAGAGAGGAGAAAGCCCCAGAACATAGGCCAAAGACTTTGGTAGTGTTCTTCAAGAGGTTCGGCATACCTCTCATCGTGCTAGCCTTTGCAACCCTCGGCTTCTACATCCGCTATCTTCCAGGTACCGGCAAGTATTTCATAGACCCCGATACGTACTATCACTACGAGATCTACAAGCTCGTCCTTAAGGAGGGCCTGCCCCGCTACTACTCGATGGCAGAGGCACCCTTCGGCAGTCTCATAGGGGAGCCGCTCGGCCTCTACCTGTTGCCGGCCATATTCTACAAGCTTATCTCCGCCTTCGGATACACGACCCTCCAAGCCTTCAAGCTGTGGCCTCCAACTGTTGGATTCCTGAGCATCATCGCAACATACCTCCTAGCCAGGAAAATCCACGGAGAATGGGCCGGCCTTTGGAGTGCCGCCATAATGAGCTTCCTCCTCGCCCACTTTACGAGGACGTTCTCGGGTAACGCGAGGGGTGACGGTCCCTTCCTAATGCTCTTCCTCTTCGCATCTGTGGCCATGCTCTACTACCTGGAGGCCAAGGACGTCAAGAGAAAGATGGTGTACGGGACCCTCTTCGTTGCCCTCTCCGTAATCGCACTCTCCGCATGGAACGGCTCCCCCTTCAGCCTCATGGTATTCCTGGGCTTTGGCGCTCTCCAAGCGATAGTCCTCTTCGTCTTCGGCAGAATTGAAGAGCTAAGGGAGTTCATCAAGCTATATTATCCCACTTACCTCACGGTGCTCCTCCTAGGATACCTGCTTACGTTTCCGAGGATAGTAGCTGTCAAAGGGCACATTCTCTTCGCTCTCAAGGTCTTCCTCGGCCTGGCAGGCCTTACGGTTCTGATGCTCTATGGAGGAAAATGGCTCAACTACTCGGACAGGAGGCACCGTTTCGCCGTCGTGGCCGTCGTGACGCTCCTTGGATTCGTTGGCGCTTACATATACGTTGGACCCAAGCTATTCTCCCTAATGGCTGGAGCCTATCAGTCAACCCAAGTATACGAGACCGTGCAGGAGCTCGCCAAGACGACACTCGGGGATATCAAGGCCTATTATGGAATCAAGGGAACGGATGGAATAGTGTTCTTTATGTCGCTCGCCGGTGTGCTCGTGCTACTCTACCGCTACCTGACCACCCTGCTAAGGGAAGGCAGAAGTTCACATGAGTACCTCTTCGCACTGACGCTCTATGGAATGTCCCTCTATCTTGTATGGTCGGCCGTGAGGTTCCTCTTTCTGGCAAGCGGTGCGGTAATCCTCATGGCGGGCGTCTTCGCGGGCGAGCTCTTCAGGATAATAGAGGATATGAAGGAGAAGGCGACAACCAAGATAACCTTGGGCCTCGCGCTCACGGTGATGCTTCTCCTCATGCCAGTCACGGGTGTTCCCCTGATGATAAACACGGCGAAGGCCATGAAAACCAGCGAAGTCGAGAGGTCTGGATGGGAAGATGCCCTTATGTGGCTCAGGGAGAACACTTCCGAGTACGCCACCGCAACCTCTTGGTGGGATTACGGCTACTGGATAGAATCAAGCCTTCTCGGGAACAGGAGGGCAAGTGCCGATGGTGGGCATGCAAGAGATAGGGACCACATACTCGCCCTCTTTCTCGCTAGGGACGGCAACGTTAGCGAGGTAGACTTCGAGAGCTGGGAGCTCAACTATTTCATCGCTTACATGCAAGATTGGAGGAAGTTCAACGCCATAAGTTACCTCGGCGGCGCAATAACGAGGAGGGAATACAAAGGGGACGAAAGCGGGAGGGGAGGTGTCACAACGATAGTTCTCCTTCCAGGCGCGAATGGTGTTTATTCGAACCCCTACATGGGCCTCACCCTCAGGGTGGAGAACCGCACCGTCAAGGTCAACGGCTACTGTGAGCCGATGGAGTCGGTTATACTGCCCAGCAACACCCACATCAAGGGCTCGGGTCAGTGCGAGACGGGAAGTTACTTCCCCTACGTGGCCTACGTGACTCCAACATTTGCCGTCCTTGCCTATTATAAGGTCGCCACGAGCAATTTCCTCAAGCTGGCCTTCGGGATACCTGCCAGCAAGGAAGCCAATTTCACGGAGAAGCTCTATGCAAACTTTGAGCTCGTCTTTCAATCTGGAGATGTGATAGTCTATGAATTCAAGCCCTTTGCCGTCTACAAGGCCGAAGAGCTCGTGAATGGAACATGGAGGGCTGTTGAAACCTTAACCCCCGGCGAGCATACTCTGAAGCTCTACATCTCAGCCTTCGGTCGCGACGTCAAGAACGCGACCCTCTACGTGGAGGCTCTCAAAGACGGGAAGGTCGTTGAAAGGATTAAGGTAGCTGAGGGCCTGTACATCGACCACCTCAACGAGAAGCCCATAGAGGTTAAAGTTAACCTGCCGGAGGCCGACGAGTACAGGTTCGTTCTAGTTCAGAAGGGGCCCGTTGGCGTTCTTACATCAGCTCCAAGGGTTAACGGAAGCATAGCCAACCCGATAAAGGTGCTCGGGGAGGGGCAGTCCGGAACTCTTGAGCTTAAGGCAGCGTTCGACAGGGACTATACAGCGGATCTCTACCTAAGGGTCACGTTCATATACCTCGTGAGGAAGAGCGGGAGGAGCAACGATGACATTGATGCTGCCTTTGAACCTCACATGGACACCTTCTTCGCGGCCAAGCTCGCCGAAGGGCTGAAGCTCAAGAAGGGCGAGGACACAATCACCGTTAACGCAGGATTGCCGGCGGGAGTCATAAGCAGCTACGAGGAAAAGCTGAAGGCCCTATACGGCGACAGGCTGATAATAAGAGGAATTAGAGTCGAACCGGTGTTTATCGCTGACAAGGCCTACACGATATGGGAGGTCAGAGCATCGGCTCCTCATCACGGCTCAGAGTGAGGGAAAAACTCATCATCCCTCCCTTTTCACAACTTTTTCATAACCTCAAGGGCTATAGCTTTTGCTAAAGGGGGAGGCACAGATTCCCCAATGCTGTCGTACTGGACGTTTCTGCCTCCAAGGAACACGTGGTCATCAGGATATCCCATCAGCCGGGCCTGCTCCCTCACGGTGAGAGGCCTGTCCTCGAAAGGATGGACGAAGCGGCTGTTTCCCCTGACCGTTGGGGCCGGCTTGTGCGGATGTAGCCGTATCCAGTTGGAGAATCGGCCGAACCTTTGAAGGGCTTCCCCCCACTTCAGCCTAGGAATTTCCCTTTCTATCCTACCACCGGGGAGCCAGGGCTCGTTGTTCGGAGCATCGGGGGAACATCCCTTATGGCCTCCCACACGGCCCTCTTGCCTTTCACACTCTTTGGCCTTATTTCAACGTTGGACACGAAAACCCGTCTCCTGACCTGAGGAACACCGTAATCCAAGGCATTGAGGATGTTGAAGTGCACATCGTATCCAGCCTTCTTGAACTCCCTCCTTAGAGCGTCCTCCAGCTCCATTATTTGAGGCACCTGCTCCATAACGAATATCTCAGGCCTTATAACCTCGACGAAGCGGATGAAGTAAAGAACGAGCCTTCCAATCGGGTCCCTGTACAGCCTGTCGATGGCCCTTTCCCTTCTCCTAGGATTTATGGCCGTAAAGGGCTCGCAAGGAGGCCCCCCGATAATTACGTCCGGCCGTCCTACCTCTCTAAGGATTTCGGCCGGATTAAGCCGCTTTATGTCCTCGACGTAGAGCTTCACTTCGGGAAAGTTGGTCCTGTAAGTTTTGGCCTTGGGTTTGAAGTTCTCGACGGCGGCAAGAATCTCGAAGCCGGCCTCCTTAAATCCTCTGCTGAACCCCCTGCCCCGGAAAATAGATCTATAACGGAGGGCATACTCAGCCCTTAACGGCTTTCTCCCAAGCTTCCAGCGTCTCCTTTGCTTTCTCGAATATCTTCTTAGCGGCCTCCTCAAGGGCCCGCTCCGGCGTCACCTTGCCGTCGGTGACCACCCTGAACCTCGGCTTCCTCGCCATGGTTATGGGGTGCTCTATCGTGTAGGCGGCGAACTTTATGTGCTTGTTCTCCCTTAGGATCTCAACGAGCAGGTTCGCAAAGGTGTGATCCTCCCCCTCGAGGTAGAACTCCAAGAGATTTTCCTCCCTCTTGATGACCTCAATCTTCATTTTCCTCACCCTTCAGGTGCTTTAGGAGTATCTCAATGGCCTGCTCCTTGTTCTTAACGAGTTCGTATTTAAACTTATCCTCCTTGAACTCTGCGAGACCGAGCTCCACCAGCTTTTCGAGGACGTCCTCTGGATCGAGGTCGAAGGCTACGGCGACAGGAACAGCCACCTCCCTAATTTGCCTCGTTGTCTGGAGGGCTATCTGGGCTAGGGCCTCGCCGAGCCGCTTTGTCAGGGTCACGATGTCCCTCCAAGGCATCGACGTCCTTATATACTCTTCCTTCAACTCAACCTTCTCCCCGAGGAGCTCGAGGGCCCTTATTAGGATTGGTATCGAGACGTTGGCGCCCGCCTCCCTAAATATGTCATCGGGCACATAATGGTAGAGGCCCTGCCTGTCAGGGTATAGCCTCCCCCTAACCCTTTTGTGAACCTCCCGGATGGCCCTAAGGGCTTCTCTAATTTCGTCCTTTGTCCCTTGAACGTTGACTTTAAGGGAATTGAGCTTGCCATGGATGTAGACGAAGGCAGATGTGTTGAGGCGCTGGATTTCCTTCATGAACTCTTCCTTCTCAACGTCGTCCCTGACGTGTATTACGATAACCTTCTTCGCCCTCATAGCTTCACCTTCCTGTAAAGGCTTGACAGCTTCCTTGTTTCGACGTTACCGCACTTGGGACATACAAGCTGACTGCCCTTCCTTATGAGCGGGGTCCTGCAGCGGGAGCATAGGGCGAAGACGACACCGAGATCCTGCCCCTTCGTTGTGAGCTGAATTGGGCTCTTCTCATCCGCTATGACCCTTGCTCTGACTATGTCCCCGACCTTAAACTCCTTTCCCATGTCCTCGACGAAGCCGTCTTTGACTTGGGATATGTGTATCCCCGCGAGCTTCGACGCCGCAATTTCCCTATCATTCCTGCCCTCTATCTTAATCAGCTGGAGCAGAATCGCCTGGGACTTGACCTCTATGACCCTCGCGTAAACCACGTCGTTGACCTTTGGCATCGGGGGAACGTCGGTGGCGGGCTCAACGCTTATTTCCATCTTCGCTGGGTTTATCCTGACCATGCCCGCTCTCGTGGCGTAGAGGTTACCTTCTTCCTCAATCACGCCGTCACCCGGCAGGTACTCCTCTATCACACCAAGATAGTCCCCCGGCAGGACAAAATCACCGTTCTTTACTGCCCTCTTTTTATCATCCACCTTTCCCCACCTAAGGAAGATCTCGGTCTTCGCTTTTAAGTTTATGGCGGGGCGAAGAAAAAAGGTGTTAAGAGGCTTTACGGCTTAGATATTTGTGGATGGTTTTTGCGGCTTTTTTACCATCGCCCATTGCCAGAATTACTGTCGCTTCTCCTCTAATAGCGTCGCCACCCGCAAAAACACCCGGAATACTCGTCATGAGATTATCATCCACCACTATCCTGCCCTTTTCATCAACCTTCAGGTTCGGAACCGTCTCGAGGAACGTCCTGTTGGGCGTTTGGCCGATTGCTATTATGGCTGTGTCGAACTCCACGATGAAGGTCTCGCCCGTCGGAACCGGCTTCCTCCTCCCCGTTTCGTCCGGTTCACCAAGCTCCATCTTTTCCAGCTCTATTGCCTTGAGATTCCCATTCTCGTCCCCTATGAAGCGCTTGGGCGAGACGAGGAACATGAACTTAACGCCCTCCTCCTCGGCGTGCTTTATCTCTTCCTCGCGAGCCGTCATCTCCTTCCTCGTCCTGCGGTAGAGTACCCAGACTTCAGCTCCAAGCCTGAGGGCGGAGCGGGCGGCATCCATGGCTGTATTGCCACCACCTATGACGGCCACCCTCCTCCCAACCTTTATGGGCGTGTCATACTCGGGGAACTTGTAAGCCTTCATAAGACTAATCCTAGTTAAAAACTCGTTGGCCGAATAGACGCCGTTGAGGTTGACGCCCGGCCAGGGGTAAATGCGCGGTGTTCCGGCACCCGTCCCTATGAATATTGCATCGAACTCCTCGCGGAGCTCCTCGAAGGTTATCGTCTTGCCCACGAGGACGTTCGTCTCTATCTTCACCCCAAGCTTCTTTACCTTCTCGAGTTCTTTTTTTACGATCTCTTTTGGTAGTCTGAATTCTGGTATGCCGTAAGTTAGGACGCCTCCGGGTTCGTGGAGGGCTTCGAAGATTGTAACTTCGTAGCCCATTTTGGCGAGTTCAGCGGCGCAAGTTAAGCCTGCAGGCCCAGCACCAACAACCGCAACTTTCTTCCCATTCCCCCTTATATTCGGGACGACCTCCATGAGCAGTTCATCCTCTATTCCATGCTCCCTCGCGTAGTCCGCAACGAAACGCTCCAGCTTTCCAATGTTTATTGGGTCCCCAACCTTACCCACTACACACACGCCCTCACACTGCTCCTCCTGCGGACAAACCCTCCCAGTAATTGCGGGCAAAGCGTTGTTAGCCCAGATTATCCCCAAAGCTTCCTTCACAGCCTTGCGCGGGTTCTCCTTGTTCACCCTCAACGCCCTAATAAAGCCAGGTATGTCTATTTGAACTGGGCATCCTTTTATGCACGGCGCATATTCTTTTGGGCATTGTAAGCGTCTCTCAGCCTCTTTGAGAGCAAGCTCGAAGGTATAACCAGGATTAACCTCATTAAAATCCCTAACCCTCTCCTCAACAGACCTCTCAGGAGTAGGAAC